>CACXFM010000123.1 GCA_902766955.1 uncultured Lachnospiraceae bacterium
GCCTCTTATGTGGAGGAGAATCTGTCCGCGCACGGCATCCATCCCGCAGGCATCATCAGCGCGGAGGACGTCAGGGCCTACAAGCCGGATCCGGAAATCTTCGCGGAGGCCGTCCGCCGCACGGGCTGCTCTGCCGACGAAATCATTCACATCGGGGATTCGTATTCCTCCGACGTACTGGGTGCCCGCGGCGCCGGAATCGATGCGGTTCTGATCGACCGGGACGGTACCGCCGGAGAACGGGACTGCCTGACTGTAAGCAGCCTTACGGAGCTCCCGTTTGATCAGCACCCGTGGACTGCGACTGACTACCGGCTTCTCGCGGAGCAGCTGCGGGGCTTCATTGAGACGGATCCCGAACTGATTCCGGTCTTAAGCAATGCATCCGCCCTTCTCATGGAAACGCTGCCGGACATCAACTGGGCGGGCTTTTATCTCCTGCGGGAAGATACGCTGGTGCTCGGACCCTTCCAGGGCAAGCCGGCCTGCATCCACATTGCAGAAGGCCGGGGCGTCTGCGGGACGGCAGTCTCGGAAAACAGAACCGTCCGCGTGCCGGACGTGCACGCATTTCCCGGACATATCGCCTGCGACTCTGCTTCCAGATCGGAAATCGTAGTTCCGCTCCGGACATCTCAGGCTCCTGGCGGAAAACTTTTCGGCGTGCTGGATATCGACAGCCCGTTCACGGGCCGCTTCAGTGAGGCCGATCAAAAAGGCCTGGAAGAATTGACCCGTATTCTCGGGGAGAGCGTCACGATGCCGCACCTTCCCGATCTGCGGAGGTCCTGATGCAGGGACGGACACACCTCGTCGTCGGCACCGCGTGCGCCCTGGCCATCCTCCGGCCGGACACGACGCCGCTTCTTGTCGCGGGCGGCGCCTCGGCAGCACTCGGCAGCATGATCAGCGATATCGATTCGGGATCTTCGGGGGCGGGACAGGACGCGGGAAAAGCGGTCGCGGCGTCTCTGATCTTCATGATTCTCGTGATCTATGCGGATCATTATTTCCATATGGGGATCTACGAGCAGCTGTTTGCCGGGTCAGGATCGGACGAAAGGCTCTTTCTGTTTCTCGGCTTTCTCCTCCTCTGCGCCGTCGGCATGCTGACAAGGCACCGGTCGCTCATGCATTCTCTGCCCTGCGGCGCGGCACTCACGTACTGCGTGTCCCGCTTCAGCCCGTCGCTCACCTGGTATTTCGCGATCGGCTTTACGTCACACCTCGTGCTCGATCTCTTCAACAGGAAGGGGCTGCAGCTGTTTTTCCCCTTCAGAAAGCGGTTTGCTCTCGGCTTCTTCCGCTCCGCGGGATTTGTCAACCGCCTGCTTTTTCTGGCAGGCACGGCGGCCCTGATCATGATCATATGGCGCCTTGCGCCATCTGTTCAGCATTAATACAGCAGACACCTTAAGAAATGTCAGGCGGCCTAAGTGTCTCCACCGTCAGGATAAAACAACACCAGAAAGGATGATGGTTCCATATGCCTCAGAAATCCGTCCGTGAAATGAGCCGCCTGGAGCAGCTTCATTACTCACTCAGCGCCAAAACCTTTCACGCCATCTGGATGGTCTCTCTCGTTCTCACGGGGACAGCCATTCTCATGGAGGTCCTTTTCTACAGAAAAGTCGTGAGCGGTCTCATCGTGAACAGCAAACCCCTTCAGGACTCCGCACACCTGTATCTGGGACTGTATATCGGCGTGCTCATCGCCGTCACGTTCCTGCTCGGATTCATTATGGTTTTTCATCTCCGCAAAAATCTCGTCTTCCCGATCAGGCAGCTGACAGACGCCGCCTATGCGTACGCGGAACACCGGGGAGACGGTCAGAAATCCCCCACGTATTTCCGGGATCTTCAGATCCGCACGGGAGATGAGCTGGAGGGCTTAAGTCTCGTCATGGCGGATATGGAGCGAGAAATGGAGTCCTACATAAAAAGTCTCTCCGCCGTCACCGCCGAGAAGGAGCGCATCGGCACGGAGCTCAGCATCGCGAGCCAGATCCAGGAGGGCATGCTTCCAGGCACTTTCCCGGCCTTCCCGGAGCGCCAGGAGTTTGAGATCTATGCCAGCATGACGGCCGCCAAGGAAGTGGGCGGCGACTTCTACGACTTCTTCCTGATCGACGACGACCATCTGGCCCTCGTCATCGCCGACGTCTCGGGCAAAGGCGTCCCGGCCGCACTGTTTATGATGGCTTCCAAAATCCTCATCAAGAACATCGCCATCTTAAGCAATTCGCCGGCCTATATTCTGGAAAATGTCAACCATCAGATCTGCCTGAACAACTCGGCGAATATGTTCGTCACGACCTGGCTGGGCATCCTGGAGATCTCCACCGGCATCTTCCGGGCCGCAAACGCGGGCCATGAATACCCGACGCTCCAGAAATCGGGCAGCCGCTTCAAGCTGGTCAGAGATACGCACGGGTTTGTCCTCGGCGGAATGGACGGCATGCGCTATGCGGAATATGAGCTGGCGCTTCAGAAGGGCGACTGCATTTTCCTCTATACGGACGGCGTCCCGGAAGCCTCCGACAAAGACAACCAGCTCTTCGGCACCAAACGCATGCTTGAGGCGCTGAACCGGCATCCGGATGCCGCGCCCAAAGAGCTGCTCGGGAATGTCAGCGAATCCATCCGGGAATTCGCGGGTGACGCCCCGCAGTTCGACGACATTACCATGCTCTGCCTCCGCTATCAGGGCAATTCCACGAGGAAGCTGACCATCGAGGCCAGGGTAGACAACCTGGATCTCGTACAGGCTTTCGTCAACAAGGAACTGTCCAAAGCCGGCTGCAGCGAAAAAGTGAAATATCTGATCGATCTCTCCGTCGAGGAGCTGTTCGTCAACATTGCGCATTACGCGTACACATCGGATTCCAACAAGGTCGTCATCGGGGTCACCCTGCAGGAGAACCCGAAAGCGGTCATCATCACGTTTGCGGACAACGGGATTCCCTACAATCCGCTGAAGGCGAAGAGCCCGGATCTGAAGGCGGCGCCGGAGGAAAGGTCCGAAGGAGGTCTGGGGATTTATCTGGCCAGGAAGTCGATGGATGATATGCAGTACAGGTACAGGGATGGGCAGAATCTGCTCACGATTACGAAGTATCTGTGATGCGGGA
>CACXFM010000124.1 GCA_902766955.1 uncultured Lachnospiraceae bacterium
CCTCCCTTCAGCGAAATGAAAATCTGCACCTTCCTGTGGATTTATTACGGTTATCCCGCAGCCTCTTATGAGGGGATCAATGTGGAAGACGCCAGATACAGATGCGGCAGGCAGCTGGCGGCGCGCGATATGAAGCGGGGAATTATTCCGGACACGGTGGCCGGAGTTCCGGATTCCGGCATTGCCCACGCCGTCGGATATTCCAATGAGTCGGGAATCCCCTACAGCAGGCCGTTTGTCAAGTATACGCCGACATGGCCGCGCAGTTTCATGCCGACTCATCAGACAAAACGGAACCTGATCGCAAAAATGAAGCTGATCCCCATCCACGAACTGATTCAGGGGAAACGCCTTCTGATGATCGATGATTCCATCGTGCGCGGAACACAGCTCCGGGAAACGACGGAGTACCTCTTCCAGAGCGGCGCAAAGGAAGTTCACATCAGGCCCGCGTGCCCGCCTCTGGTTTTTGGCTGCCCCTACCTCAACTTCTCCCGCTCCAATTCGGAGAGAGAACTGATTACACGCCGGGTGATTGAACATCTCGAAGGCACGGCGGATCCCGGACAGGCCGTACTTGCGAAGTATACGGATCCGGATTCCGAAGAATATGCTGTCATGCTGGAGGAGATCCGGAAAGAACTGAACTTTACATCGCTCCACTATCACAGACTGGATGACATGCTGGAAGCACTGGATATTGATCCCTGCAGGCTCTGCACACACTGCTGGAACGGCAGGGGATAAAAAAAAGGGGGTGACCCCCTTTTTTTGCTGCACATATATTCCAACTTCTCAAAGTGCCCGGCTGTCACCTGACATATATGGTTCTGGCAGCCGACCAGTCGGAAAAATAGTACCCGTTTCCGGCTTTTCTGTAGGAACGAATCCTGACATAATACTTTCTGCCGCCGCTTTTGACCTTCATCGTCACTTTGGTGCTGTTCTTTTTCACATAGACAGCGGAAGCCTCAAAGAAATTGCTGTCGGGCGCACAGGAGACTTCGTAGCCGCCGGCTCCGCTTTTCCCGCTCCATTTCACCGTCAGCTGTTTTGCCGCCCCCGATGAAAGTGCCCCGACAGAAACCTTCGGTGCCGTGTGGGCGGCGAAATACTTCTTCCAGACCGCCGGCGTAATCCAGTCCGTCACCATGAGTCTGCATCCCTTGTTATAGATGACGAGCGCGGTCTCGAGGTTGTTGATAAACCACCCGCAGCTTCTGACATACCGGGATCTCACGGTGTTAATCTGAGCCTGCGTGAGGTGGCTGAGATGTGTGTTCAGAAAGTGAAGCGCTCCCGCGGCCTTATACTTCCTGACGGTTGCGGCCACGTCCTCCTCCTTGTAGTTGATGGCCATGATCAGAGCCTTTGGATTGACTTTTCTGATCATTTTCCCCGTTTTCGGGTCATCAATCATATAAATGATATTCCTGTAGAAGGAAAACTGCCTGCAGTAAGTGTTGAACCGGCTGTAATTGCTGATTCCCCTCACGTGCAGAACCGGTGTCATCTTATAAACATCACAGACCGCGAGAGCCTGCATGAGCGTGGGAATCCGGTACACGACCTTGTCCGGATTGCCTTTTCCCGTATCAATCCGCAGCTTCTTCAGCTGCCCGGATTTCATGGAACGGATCTTTCCTTTACCATTTGTCGTGCGGTTTACAGTCGGGTCATGCATGATAAAGAATTCTCCGTCGGAACTCTCATAGATATCCGTCTCGATCCACTTGAATCCGGCTTTTCCCGCGTTTCTGAATGCCGCTGTGGTGTTCTCCGGTGCTTTGGCACAGTATCCTCTGTGCGCGATCAGCACGGGATCGCCCGCATGCACGGCATTTCCCCGGATGAGGGTGATCAGCAGTATTATAACAAGCGCGCCGAAATACTTCAGAGCGCCCGGAAACAGTCTCTGCCTGTCAGTTCCCGATTTTTTCATATAAAACCCCAACTAAAATCTATTGAAACTAATACTTCAATTACATTTTACCAGATTTGCGACCTCTGCGCGCATTTTTTTTACGCCCCAGGACTGAAAATCTACGGTTACCATACAGCCCCTGTCCGTATATTTCATTTCCCGCACGGTTCCCTGTCCGAATTTTATGTGGCGGACCAGGTCTCCCGTCTCATATCCGAATCCGGAACCTCCCGACGGTGTCCGGGCAGCAGGCGGCGCACTGCCGGGCGTTCTGCCCGCTGCGCCCTGTCCTTTCAGGTACGGGTTGCGGTAAGTGCTTCTGCCGCTGTAGGCGCTTTCCGTGTCTTCATGGAATTCCTTCCCGAATGTCAGCCTGCCGGCATCCGTCATCAGCGCACTTCGAAGTCTCTCATCAAGACCGCCGCCCGGCTTTCTCCTGGCAGGCGCCTCTCCCGTGCTTCCCAGATCCAGCAGTTCCTTCGGAATTTCCCGCACAAAACGGGAAATGGGCATCGGCATGATATCGCCTCTCACCATCCTGCTTCTCGCGCACGTCAGCGTGAGGCGGTTCATGGCTCTGGTAATCCCCACATATGCCAGCCTGCGCTCTTCCTCGATCTCCTCCTGCGGGTTGTCCGCATGAATCGATAAGCTGCCCGGAAACAGGCCCTCTTCCATACCGGTCATATAAACATCCGGAAACTCAAGTCCCTTGGCTGCGTGCAGTGTGAAAAGCAGGACTCTGTCATCGCTGTCCTCCAGCGTGTCAATATCGGCAATCAGCGATATTTCCTCAAGGAAGCCGGTGAGTGTGGGCGTTTCCTCCCCCGCATCATACTGCGAGGCCTTATTCATCAATTCTTCTATGTTCTCCAGACGCGCTTTTGATTCGTCTGTGTTCTCCAGTTCCAGTTCCTTCGTATAGCCGGTCAGATCCGCCGTCTCCCGGAGCAGCTCGTGCACCGGAAGATACCCGGCCTTCTCCCTTAAGACCGCGATCAGGCCGGCAAACCCGGTCAGCTTGGATGCTGCGGCTCCGGAAATGCCCGGAATCCGTTCGATTTCCGCAAGCGCGTCGCACAGAGAAATGCCTCCCGCCTGCGCATACGCGTCCAGTCTGGCCACAGTCGCGGCGCCGATCCCCCGCTTTGGAACATTGATAATTCTTCTCACGGACAGGTCATCCGCATCATTTGCGATCATCCGGAGGTAGGCCAGCAGGTCCTTGATCTCCTTTCTGGAATAGAAGTTTACCCCTCCGACAATCTTATACGGAATATTCGCCAGAAGAAACTTCTCTTCAAAGAGGCGGGACTGCGCATTTGTCCTGTAGAGAATGGCATGATCCCCGTAACGGCTGTTCCCGCTCCTGACGTCCGACGCGATCTCCCCGCAGACAAACTCGGCCTCCTCAAACGCATTGTCAAACCGCCTGAAACGGACTTTTTCCCCGTCGCCCCGTTCGGTCCACAGCGTCTTTTCCTTGCGCCCCCTGTTGTGCCGGATGACTTCGTTCGCCGCTTTCAGAATCATGCCCGTAGATCTGTAATTCTGCTCCAGTCTGACAACGGACGCTTCGCGGAAGATTTTTTCAAAGCTCAGGATATTCCTGATATTCGCCCCTCTGAATTTGTAAATACTCTGGTCGTCGTCTCCGACAACACACAGATTGCCGCTTTTGGCTGCCAGGAGGGACAGCAGACGGAACTGGGCCGTGTTTGTATCCTGATATTCGTCGACCATAATATAATGAAAGCGCTCCTGCCACAGATCCAGCACTTCCGGATGCTGCTCAAAAAGCCTGACCGTATTCACGATCAGATCATCGAAGTCCATGGCATTGGATTCCTTCAGATTTCTCTGATACGCCTCATAGAGCGCAGCCGTCTTTTCCCCGTAAAAATCCTTATTTTCCAGTCTGAAGGCAGAGACATCCGTCAGCTCATCCTTTGCTTTCGAAATCGCCGAAAGCACTGCCCGCTCCTTCATACTCCGCAGATCTCCGGGATGCTCCTTGAAGACTCGCTTCATCAGGGTCATCTGGTCATCGGTGTCATAGATCGTAAAACTCCGGCTGTATCCGAGGAGATCTGCGTGCCTTCTGAGAATGCGCACGCAGAGGGAATGAAAGGTACTGACCCAGACACTGCCGGATTCCAGATCCGTGATGGTCTCGACGCGCCTGCGCATCTCTTCGGCCGCCTTATTGGTAAATGTGATTGCCAGTATATTCCACGGACGGACACCATTCACATCCATCAGCCAGGCGATTCTGTGAACCAGTACCCTTGTTTTGCCGGAACCCGCTCCCGCCAGAATCAAAAGCGGTCCTTCCGTCTGAAGTACCGCCTCCTGCTGTCTGTCATTCAACTGGCTCAAAATCTCGTTTTCGTTCATCGTTTTATCCGATTCTTCTGGTATGTCTTAGCCGTCTTTTTTGTCTGTCTGCAGATTATACCAGAGAAACAGGGGGCACACAAGTCAGTGTTTCCCGTTCCGTGCACATGGGCGCGGTTCTGCATGTCTCCGCACTGTTCCATATAAAATGTAATTCTTGAAAAATCGTTCCGAAAACTATATGATAGTATAGTATCATGATAAGTCAGATTCAGAACATCACTTCACATACATTCCGGAGGTTTTATATATGGACGAAACAACACGGGACGTGCTGCGAGCAGTCATGGAAGAGTTCAAGGAGATCAGCTATATATCCCCTGAAGATATCCCGGATATTCCGCTGTATATGGACCAGATCACAACTTTTATGGACGCCAAGCTGGCGGCCTGCAAGCGATATCCCGACGACAAGATCCTGACCAAAACCATGATCAACAACTACACGAAGAACAAACTTCTTCCCCCGCCGGAGAAGAAGAAGTATTCGCGGGAACATCTGCTTCTGCTCATTTATATTTATTACCTGAAGGACTTTCTGTCGATCAGCGACATCCAGACGCTTCTCGGCCCGCTTGAGGACAGGCACTTCCACGTGTCTGACGGCATCACCATGCCCGAAATCTATCAGGAGGCCTTTGATCTGATCAAAGGACAGACCGGCTATATGTCCAAGGATCTTCTCAGAAGATGGAAAATGGCCGAAAGTGCCTTCACGGAAGCGCCCGAAGACAGCGAGGAATATCTGCATCTGTTTGCCTTTGTCTGTCTGCTCTCCTTTGACGTCTATGTCAAAAAGAAGCTGATCGAGACTGTCGTCGACAAGATTAATCTGGCTCAGAGCGGGAAGGGAAAAAAGAAGAAAGAGAGCAGTCGGCCGGATACTCCGGATGATACGGACGAGCCGGAATTCGATCCCTTAAAAGAAGCGTATGATGAAGATGAGGAACTGTTCTGAACAGTTCCTCTTTTTTTCGCTTTATTCAGTTGTTTCTCCGGCTTCCCTGTCCAGACGGTTCCAGACGATCTGATATCCGTCGTTGCCGTAATTCAAGGAACGGTTCACCCGGCTGATTGTGGCTGTCGACGCACCGGTCTTTTCTGAGATGTCCAGATAAGTGCGTCCTGCCCGCAGCATACCTGCAACTTCATACCTCTGTGACAGCGAAGCAATCTCGTTCATTGTGCACACGTCCATGAAGAACGCATAGCACTCTTCCCTCGTCTGCAGAGAGAGAATTGCATCAAACAAATTGTCTACCGATTGATTCTGCAATTTGTTGCCCATAAAAAAGCCTCCCGGATCCTACGCTGTAAATCAACTTGTAAGTAAAGCTATATCAGAGGATCTTTGACAAAAAGTCTTTTGTCCTCGGATGTTTCGGGTTCGAGAAAAATTCTTTCGGTGTGTTCTGTTCCAGAATCACGCCTTCATCGACGAAGAGAACTCTGCTTGCCACGTCTCTGGCGAAGTTCATCTCATGCGTGACGACTGCCATCGTCATGCCCTCGTTGGCCAGTTCCTTCATCACCTCCAGCACTTCACCTACCATTTCCGGATCCAGTGCTGACGTCGGTTCGTCAAACAGCATCATCTTCGGCTTCATGGCCAGAGACCGCACGATCGCGACTCTCTGCTTCTGTCCGCCGGAAAGCTGATTGGGATATGAATCGGCCTTATCTTTGAGCCCGATTCTTCCGAGCAGATATTCCGCATGTTGGTCTGCCTCTTCCTGGGTCTGCATTTTAAGCAGAACCGGCGAGAGCGTAATATTCTTCCGCACTGTCAGATGGGGAAACAGATTGAAATGCTGGAACACCATGCCCATCTGTGCTCTGATTTCGTCCAGATTTACGCCGGGAGCCGTGATCTCCGTTCCGTTGAACGTAATCCTGCCGCTGGTCGGCGTCTCAAGCATGTTCAGGCAGCGCAGGAACGTACTCTTGCCGGAACCGGAGGGTCCCACGATCACGACTTTTTCGCCTCTGGCTATATCAATGTCGATTCCCTTCAGGACTTCGACATTTCCTGCCAGTGTGTGAAATGTCTTGCGCAGATCTCTGACGGACACCATTGGCTGCCCGCTGCCGTTTGTTTCCCCTGGGATTTTATCGAAGGTCACTCTTCGCAAGCCTCCTTTCTATCACATGAAGGATCTGGGTCAGAAAGACCACGATCACCAGATAAATCAGTGCGACCGCAAGGAGCGGAGGGAAGGCATCATACGTAATCGATCTGATAATATCCCCGCCCTTGGTCAGATCCTGAATGCCCACGTAACCGGCAACGGATGTCTCCTTCAGGAGTACGATAAATTCATTAAAAATGGCCGGCGCAACATTTTTGAAAGCCTGCGGCAGTATAATATAAATCATGGTACGTCTGCCGGAGAGACCGAGGGACCTGCCCGCTTCTCTCTGGCCCCGGTCAACGGACTGGATGCCGCTGCGGATGACTTCCGCCACATAGGCACCCGAATTCAGTCCGAAGGACAGAATGGCAATCATGAGAGGCGCCCCGGACGCCATAATAACAAAGTACATGATCATCAGCTGGACAACCATGGGCGTCCCTCTGATAATCGTCAGGTAGAGGCCGCATATAAGATTGAGAATCCGGAGCAGAATGCCCTTCTTCTCAGTCTGAAGATAGGCGACCCTGACAAGGGCGATCAGCACGCCGATCAACACACCGATCAGCAGGGCAAATACCGTGATCAGCACGGTATTGCCCAAACCTTTGACAAGGTACATGTACCGTCCCTTGTCGATAAAATCATCATATAATCTTTGTGAGAGACTGTTCATCTATTTGTCTGTTCTCCTCACACAACTTCTCTTCCGGAATTACTCCGCCACCGCTTCGGCAGCGCTGCTGTCGGCGTCATCCAGCTGGATATAACGGCCGATGATCTCATCCATCTTGCCGCTGTCATTAAGCTCCTGGATCAGTTCATCCACGACGGGCTTCAGATCACTGCCCTTCGGCATCGCGATCGCATATGTCTCTTCCGTGAGGGCCTCGTCCAGCTTCTTGATCTTGTCCGGGTTCTTGCTGACAAGCTTTTCAGCCGGATAGTCGTCGATGACCACCGCATCCACTCTGCCTGCGATCAGATCGGAAACGGCATCCATGCCCTTTGCATAGCGCTTGACTTCCTTGACGGATACATCGCTCGACTGGTCTTCGTTCGTACAGTAGACATCACCGGTCGTGCCCTGCTGCACACCCACGGTCTTTCCGTTCAGATCGGCTCTGCCGGCAATCTCACTGTCCGTCTTGACAATGATCGACTGGGAAGCGTTGAAATACGGGACAGAGAAATCGACGTTCTTTTCGCGCTCCGGAGTTGCCGTCATGCCTGCCGCGATAAAGTCGGCCTTTCCTGCATTCAGGCTGGGAATCAGGGAGTCAAACGCGATATCCGCGACTTCCAGCTCAACACCGAGTTTGTCGGCCAGCGCATGGCTGATATCCAGATCGATTCCGACGATTTCATCGCCGTCCTTATATTCAAACGGTTCAAATTCGGCATTCGTCGTCATGACGATCTTGCCTGCGCTTTTAATCTTATCAATTGCATTTTCATCTGCACTCACGCAGGCGGTCATCATGGAAAAAGCCGTCATGCCTGCCAGAATCGCTGCTGTCAATCTCATTTTCATAAATGTATCCTCCTGGATTAATAATATCTTCACTAGTTACCGAGTTTCATTTTAAAAGTTCACCGCGCTAAAGTCAAGACCATAGCTTTTTTTTACGCACCGCCCTTGCGGCTTCCTTCTCCTTCTGATAAGATATGAGAACGCGCATCGAAGACTATGGATCCTGATACGGGAGGCAGACATGGCCGAAGGACTGACCTTATACAAACTGATCATTCTCTACCTGCTCAGAAAAGTCAATTTTCCTCTTTCCAATACACAGATCACCGATTTCATGACCGAGCGGGATTATACGGACTATTTCCATGTGCAGGAGGCCGTCAATGACCTTCTGGACGCGCGGCTGATCACCGCCGAAAAGATCCGGAACATGTCCCAGTACACCGCCACGATGGACGGGGAGAAGACGCTGGAGTACTTCACAAGCGAGATTCCTTACGGAATTAAAAAGGACATCGACGCCTATCTCCGCGACAAGGCCTTTGATCTGCGGAACGAGAGCTGCATGATCGCGGATTACTCGCTCACGGATGACGGCGGCTATGCGGTCCACTGCCGCGTCAACGAAGGGCGGGAGATTCTGATCGATCTCACGATCAATGTCACGACCGAAGAGGAAGCCGAAAAGGTCTGCAGCAGATGGCCCTCCAAGGCCCAGGATCTCTATATGACTATCATGACCCGCCTTTTTACGGACTGATTCATGACGATCGGAGCTTTTTCAGAAAGCTTCCGATCGTTTTTTCATATCCGTTGTCTGACGGCAGATAAAAGTGCGTATCCGCGACTTCATCCGGCAGATACTGCTGTCTGACATAATGGCCCGGATAATCATGCGGAAATTTGTAGCCGACTCCGTGTCCCAACGCTTCATGTCCTCTGTAGTGGCTGTCCTGCAGATGGGCCGGAACGTCCGCGTCCACGCGCTTCACACACTCCGATGCCAGAGAAACCGCAGCCGTACAGGCGTTGCTTTTCGGTGCACAGGCCACGTAGATGGCCGCCTGCGAGAGCACGAGCCCCGCCTCCGGCATCCCGATTCTCTCCACCTCCTGTGCGGCTGCACTCGCCAGCACACAGGCCATGGGATCCGCATTTCCTACGTCTTCGGAGGCGCTGATCATGATCCGCCTCGCGATGAAGCGTATGTCCTCTCCCGCTTCCAGCATCTTTGCAAGATAATACACAGCTGCATCCGGATCCGATCCCCTCATGCTCTTGATGAAAGCTGATATCGTATCATAGTGCCGGTCTCCGTTTTTGTCATAATGCACCGGTCTCTTCTGCATGCATTCCGCAGCAGCATCCAGGTCGATCACCACGATGCCGTCCTCTCCGCGCTCCGTCGTCATGGCAGCCAGCTCCAGTGCGTTCAGCGCGGCCCTGGCGTCACCTCCCGCGGCATCCGCCAGAAATGTCTCAGCCTCATCCGTCAGGCGGGCTCTGAAGCTGCCCAGCCCTCTTACCGGGTCGCTCATGGCCCTCTTCAGAATATTCCGGATATTGTCCCGGGAGAGCGGCTTCAGCTCAAAGACAGTGGATCTGGACAGCAGAGCGGTATTGACCTCGAAATAGGGATTTTCCGTTGTCGCCCCGATCAGGATCACCGTGCCGTCCTCGACAAAAGGCAGCAGGTAATCCTGCTGGGCCCTGTTGAAGCGGTGGATCTCATCGATAAACAGAATAGTCCGCCTGCCGTATCCTCCCAGTGTCTTTCCCGCCTGTTCCGTCACCTCTTCAAGTTCCTTTTTGCCGGAAGTCGTCGCATTGACCTGACGGAATTCCGCGTGTGTCGTCCCGGCAATCACCCGGGCCAGCGTCGTTTTGCCCGTCCCCGGCGGTCCGTACAGGATGACGGAAGACAGGCGGTCCGCATCGATGGCCCTCCGGAGAAGCTTTCCGGGGCCCAGGATATGGTCCTGTCCCTCCACCTCCGAAAGCCGCTCCGGCCTCATTCTCATGGCGAGAGGCGCCTCCCGCTCCTGCTTTTTTTCCTTCATATAATCAAAGAGATCCATAAATCCTCCGGGGCCTGCGCACTGCCGCAGCACTTTTTGCAGCAAAAGGAAATCCGGCAGAATTCCCTTTTTGATACGAAAAATGCAGGACTCACGCCCTGCATCTGTCGTTTTTATTGAAACGGATCTGTATTAGCCGAGAGCCGCCTTTGCCGTTTCGGCCAGGCTCTTGAAGCCTTCCGGATCGCTGACTGCGATGTCAGCGAGCACCTTGCGGTTGATTTCCACCTGAGCAAGCTTGAGGCCATGCATGAAATTGCTGTAGTTCAGGCCGTTCATTCTGGCTGCCGCATTGATACGGGCAATCCACAGTCTGCGGAAATCTCTCTTCTTCTGCTTGCGGCCTGCATACGCACTGGCCAGAGCGCGCATGACGGACTGCTTTGCGATCCTGTACTGCTTGGAACGGGCACCGTAGTAGCCCTTTGCAAGCTTCAGTGTACGATTATGTCTTTTCCTGGCATTTAAGCCGCCTTTAATTCTTGCCATTTCTTATACCTCCACAAAACCTTCTGTCACAGATACGGTAAAATCTTCTTCATTACCTTGGCGTTATTCGGAGCAGTGATCGTCGCATGACGGAGGTTTCTCTTCGTCTTACGGTCCTTCTTTGTTAAGATATGGCTCTTATAAGCTTTCATTCTCTTGAGCTTACCGCTTCCTGTAACATGAAAACGCTTGGCAGCAGCTCTTTTTGTCTTCATCTTTGGCATAATATAGACTCCTCTCTGTTATTTTTTCTCCGTCAGGAACATGGTCATAAATCTGCCTTCCATCTTCGGCGGTCTGTCAACGACAGCGATATCGGAAAGCTTGGCGGCAAAATCATCCATCATCGGACGGCTGGCGGCCGTGTGGGCCATCTCGCGTCCGCGGAAACGTATGCTCACCTTGACTTTATTGCCCTTCTCAAGAAACTTACGTGCAGCGGCAATCTTGGTATTGAGATCGTTGGTGTCAATGTTCGGCGACATGCGGATCTCTTTAATCTCCACGATTCTCTGCTTTTTGCGCGCCTCTTTTTCCTTGCGGGACTGCTCATAACGATACTTGCTGTAATCGATTATTTTGCAGACGGGCGGCTGCGCCTTGGGGGCTATCTTGACCAGGTCAAGTCCTGCCTCGTCAGCCTTAGCCTGAGCTTCGCGCGCGGACATAATGCCCAGCTGTTCACCGTTCTCTCCGATCAGCCGGATCTCACGATCACGAATCTGCTCGTTAATCATTAAATCGCTAATGTTTCTGCCCTCCTCATGACCTTTGCCTGCGGAACCATACAGAGTCTGCCCCGGCTGACAGTCTTCTCCCACAAAAAAACGGGCGGTACCGGAACCACCCGCATGATATCGACATTCCAACAGACCGCGGACGCATCCGCTGCCTGCCGTTCAATATCAACGCCCGTCACAGGTTACGAAAACCGCTCAGGGGTGAGAGTGGAAACTCTGCTTTTTTTACAACATATAGAAATATAGCAGAATGCGCCCCGCGTGTCAAGGTACATTCCGGAGAAATACGGCCGGATGCTTCTCTTATGCGTTGCGCCCGCAGCAGAACTTGTACTTCTTGCCGCTTCCGCACGGACACGGATCATTGCGGCCGATCTTCTTCGGCTTTACGATCGTGCCGGACTTCTTCTGCTCCAGGTAGAGACGGTGTCTGGTCTCCTCGTCAAAAATATCATTCCATTCGGGCAGCTCATAGAGCCAGTCCGCTTTGGCATCCACCATGTTCTTGTAGAGTCTCTCCTTGTCGAATCCGAGATTGACGACCGTGTTTTCATCCATGGTCTCGATCGGGTTCGCTTCCTTAAGCGACTCGTTAATCCCGTCGAGGAATCCGACCATGTGCTCAAGGGAGATGCCGAAACGATCGGCGAGTTCCGATACGGTTCCCGTCACGACTTCGTCGGGATTCTTCAGAAGCTTTGCATAGATGTCTTTTTCGACCGCGAAATACTCATTCCACAGTCTCTGAAGCCACTGCCTGTCAGCCTTCTGGTCGTATGCCTTCGCTCTCCATTTTCCAAGCAGCGTTCCTTCATCTGCCTTCAGTTCCGCTTCCATCTGCTCGATTGTCTGCTGTGCCATACTTTATCTCCTTAACTGATTAACTTATTTTTCATCTTATTCAAAGCGAACTACCGGACTACTATACCACAGGCCGCCCTTTTCCGCAATCTTTGACAGCATCTCACGCATATGGCATAATACGTGGGAAACCCCGCAAAGAATCCGGAGCAAAGGAGGCTTTTCACATTATATGAACCACACTCCCTTAAAGCGCATACTGGCCGCCGCCGGTGTCATTTTTCTACTGGGCATCTACGTCACGGCCTTTATCTGTTCCTTTATAAACAGCGGCACCGCACAGGTTCTCTTCCGCGCGGCGCTGGGATGTACGATTCTCGTACCGGTTCTGCTCTATCTGATCCTTATGGTCGCACGCGTCATACGTCCGCAGAAATCCGCTGCCGTCGACGCGGTCGTGTTTGATCTGGGCAAGGTGCTGCTCGATTTCCCCTGGGAAGATTTTACCGGTAATATGGAAGTCTCCCCCGAGGCCCGCGAAGTTCTGCTGACCAAGGTCGTCCCCTCCCCGCTCTGGCACGAATTCGACGTGAATCTCCGCCCCTTCGACGAGATTGTGGAGGAGTTTGTCCGTCTCGATCCCCGCTATGAGGCCGAGATCCGCAACCTGCTCGAGACCGAGGATCAGATTATCACCCCGTTCTGGTATACCTCTGACCTCATCCGCAGTCTGAAGCGCGCCGGATACCGCGTCTATTACCTGTCCAACTGGACGAAGGAGTGGTACGACCACCTGAAGGAGAACGGCGTGATGGATTTCCTCTCGCTCACCGACGGAGGCGTCTTCTCCTTTGACGTCCACATCGCAAAGCCGGATCCGGGCATCTATCAGGCCCTGTTTGACCGGTATCATCTCGATCCGGGCCGCTGCCTGTTCATCGACGACACCCAGAAAAACGTGGATCAGGCCAGAAAAATGGGGATGAGCTCCTTCCTCTTCACCAATTACACGGATATGAAGGAAAAGCTCTCATCCCTCGGTATTGAGATCTGACCGGTCTCACGAATTAATCCGGAACGAATTGACGACCGTATCCAGAAGATCCTCCATCATGGCGCTGTTGGCCGCCGTCGTCCAGCAGCAGAACTGGTAATACTCCGCTCCTCCCTGGGCCCCGTAGATCCTGTAGGAAATGCGCTGTTCGGGAAGGCCCGGCGGATGATAGAGAGCCGTGAAGCCCAGCTTCCTCCCGGGAAGCTGGCTCTCCTTGAGGGTGATGCTCTCCGGATTGGACATCTGGACCTCCGAAAGGAGGCTGCTGCCCGTCACGCCTCTCGTGAGCGAGGAGAAGAAATCATCGAATGAAGCAAGTCCCGAATCCTCCATGGGTTCATCATTAAACAGCAGAAACACCTGCCTGTCATAACTGCCCGCCTCAATCTCGAACTGACGGTCCATCCCTTCGGGATCGATCTGTCCGTTCATATTCTGCCAGCTCTCCGGAATATAAATCGTATATCTGCCGCTCTCCGACACGAGAGGGGTCATTTTCACGGTCTTGTCCTTGGATTTTTCAATATCGGCATCCAGCGTATCGCCTGCCTCGAATGTCGCATTGGCGGCTTCCGTGGCGGACTGGGCGGCCGCCAGCGCCGAGGCGGCATCGGCCGCAGCCGATTCCGCCCTGGATGCAGCCTCCATCACCTCTTCATCCAAAGTCGGAGAGGGAACGGCGCTGCACCCTGACAGGCAGCCGATCATGACCGCCGCCAGGATCCCGCAGATTCCTCTATTCATGGAGTCACCTCTTAACGGTACTGCCATTCCGGTAAATAATATCATCCCGTCCCGGTCCGTTGGAGACCATCGTAATCGGGAATCCGATCTGCTCCTCGATAAATTCCACATAATTTCTGCACGCTTCCGGCAGTTCTTCGTAATTCCGGATGCCGGAGATGTCGCACTTCCAGCCGGGCAGCGTCTTCCAGACCGGTTTTGCCCTGCAGAGATCCACGGTCGTCGGGAAGTCCGTCGTCTGCTTTCCGTCGATCTCATATGCCACGCAGACCGGAATCTCATCGAGATAGCCGAGCACGTCGAGCACCGTGAGCGCAACATCGGTCGCCCCCTGCAGAGCGCAGCCGTATTTTGAGGCTACCGCATCATAGAAACCGACGCGCCTCGGTCTGCCGGTCGTCGCGCCGTATTCTCCGCCGTCTCCGCCTCTTCTGCGGAGTTCTTCCGCCTCATCCCCGAAGATCTCGGAGACAAATTCGCCCGCGCCGACCGCACTGGAGTAGGCTTTGGAAACCGCCACGATCTTTTTGATTTCATAGGGCGGGACACCTGCTCCCACCGCTCCGTATCCGGCCAGCGTCGAGCTGGACGTCACCATCGGGTAGATTCCGTGATCCGGATCCTTCATGGTGCCGAGCTGCCCTTCGAGCAGGACACTGCGTCCCTGGGCAAGGGCGCTGCGAAGGAAGGCCGACGTGTCGGCGGTATACGGCTTCAGGAAATCTCTGTAAGAAGCCAGTTCCTCCATAATATCGGAAGTCTTCAGCTCTTCATGGCCATACAGGTGCTTCAGAAGAATATTTTTCTTCAGCAGGATGCCCTCTACCTTCTCCCGCAGCGCGTCCATATCCGCAAGTTCGCTGACCTGAATGCCGATCTTGGCGAATTTGTCGCTGTAGAAGGGCGCGATCCCGGACTTGGTCGAACCGAACGATTTGCCGGCCAGGCGGGCCTCTTCAAGAGAATCAAATAAAATATGATAGGACATCACGATCTGCGCCCTGTCGGAGATCAGAAGTTTCGGCGCCGGAACGTTCCTCGACGCAAGCTCTCCGAGTTCTTCCGCAATTTTATTGACATTCAGGGCCACTCCGTTGCCGATCACATTGACGACATCGGAATGAAAAACGCCGGAAGGAAGGGTATGGAGTGCAAATTTGCCGTAATTGTTCTTAATTGTATGTCCGGCATTTGCGCCGCCCTGGAAGCGCACGACAACGTCCGCCTTCTCCGCAAGCATATCCGTGATTTTGCCTTTTCCTTCGTCTCCCCAGTTTGCTCCCACAACTGCTGTTACCATTCCGCAAATCCTCCTTCTCTCCGGCTGCTTACCGTCTCTGTCTGCTTTTTGCCGCCCGGCATATTTCAGACATGAATCTCCGATGTCCATCCGAGGACATCCCTGTTTGCTGCAAGCAGCGGCTTCACATATTCGTTCAGATACCGTTCCGTCTGATATGACGCGCGTCCTGTAAACGCCGCGGGATCCATGGACGCCTTAAGTTCTGCGAGATCCTGCGGGAACATGGGATCTTCGGCGATCATCTCGAGCAGATGATTGTCTTCGCCGTCTTCCTTGACGGCTCTGCCGGCTTCCATGGAGAGTTCCCGGATCCGCTCATGCAGTTCCTGCCGGTCCCCGCCCGCCTTGACGGCGTCCATCATGATATTTTCGGTTGCCATAAACGGAAGCTCCGCCATGAGGTGCTTTCTGATCACGTTCGGGTACACGACCAGCCCCTCCGCGACATTGGCGCAGAGGCCCAGTATGCCGTCACAGGCGAGGAATCCCTCCGCCACCGACAGCCGTCTGTTGGCGGAATCATCCAGCGTTCTCTCAAACCACTGTACCGAGGATGTGATCGCGGGATTCAGGGCGTCCGCCAGCAGATATCTGGACAGCGACGCGATCCGCTCCGACCGCATGGGATTTCTCTTGTATGCCATGGCGGAAGATCCGATCTGCTTCTTCTCAAAGGGCTCTTCCACCTCTTTCAGATGCTGCAGCAGACGGATGTCATTGGAGAACTTCGTCGCGCTGGCGGCAATCCCCGCGAGCACGTTGATCACACGCGTATCGACCTTCCGCGAATACGTCTGCCCCGATACCGGGACGCATCCGGGGAATCCCATTTTCTCCGCGATCATGGGATCCAGTCTGTCGCACTTTTCATGGTCTCCGCCGAACAGTTCCAGGAACGACGCCTGTGTCCCAGTCGTGCCCTTGCATCCGAGGAGGCGCAGCGAATCCCTGACGTAATCCAGATCCCCGAGATCCATCATGAACTCCTGGATCCACAGGGTCGCCCGCTTGCCCACGGTTGTCGGCTGGGCCGGCTGGAAATGTGTAAATGCGAGGGTCGGCTGGTCCTTCCACTTCTCGGCAAAGGAAGCGAGGTTGGCGATGACGTTGACCAGCTTGCGCCTGATGAGATCGAGAGCATCCCTCATCAGAATGATATCCGTATTATCTCCCACATAACAGGATGTGGCTCCCAGGTGAATAATCCCCTTCGCACCGGGGCACTGCAGTCCGTACGCATACACATGGGCCATGACGTCATGCCGGACTTCACGCTCCCTCTTTACGGCATCCTCGTAATTAATGTCCTCCGCGTGCGCCCTGAGTTCCGCGATCTGCGCGTCCGTCACCGGAAGTCCGAGTTCTTTCTCAGTTTCCGCGAGGGCGATCCAAAGCTTTCTCCAGGTCCGAAACTTTCTGTCCTCTGAAAACACTGCCTGCATCTCCGCACTGGCATACCTCTCCGACAGCGGGCTGTTATATCTGTCTGTCCCCACGTAGCTTCCTCCATTCAAAAACCATGTCCCAAAAGACATTCACCTTCATTTGTCCGCGTGTAATCATACACTACTTTCCGCATATTTTCAATGACCGGGTACTGGAAGTCAGCGCTCCGCCTTTTCTCATTCCCGGGCCTCGACATGATACGAGGCGCGCAGCTCGTCCAGCACGGCGGCCAGATCCCCGTCGCTGTCGGGAGCCAGCCGGCTTCTGTCCGCAGCCGCTTCCACCTCCGCCCGGATCTCCCCCGTCAGGGACGCGTCCGCCTTCATTCTTGCGGCTTCCGCGAGAAAGACTTCCTCCGGATATGCCAGACAGACCGCCGTCAGATATGCTTTTCTGTCGTGAGCGCTTCCCCGCTCCTCCACCGCTTTTTCAAATTCGGCGCACGCCCCGTCGTACTCAAGCAGCTGCATGAGCGCGGTGCCGCAGTTGTGGTGGATTGACGCAGACAGTTTTCTGTCCTCGCCCGAAACAGCCTCAAGCGCCCTCATATACAGAGCGGCGGCCTTCCCGTATCTGCGGTTATGCGTCAGGGCATCCGCCTTCCGCTTCATCCTGAGGGCAGGCCCCGCCGAGCGGTAATCCCTGATTTTTTCCGAGAGGGACCGGAGCTCCCTGGGGGGCAGATAATTCATATCCGAAAACAGGGGCAGCAGGAAATCTTCCGCATGTCCGCCCTCTTTCAGCCCCCGCTCCATCCTGATCGCCGTCTCTGTAATATGAAATTCCTCGGCCAGCCAGCGGGTCAGCGCGAGGGAAACGATGCTCTCGTCAATCAGGGCGGGATACCTGTGCAGGAACCAGCACAGTTCCTCCACCGACCACACATTAACAGACACGCTCTTCAGAAAGAACGGCTGCTTTGCAATTCCCGTCTGGGATAATCTGTAACCAACCATCACCGGACCCCTTTCTCTACAGACTGACATCCATGGTCCAGACCTCATGGGTCGCCGGATACAGCTCGCCGAACCCCAGATCTTCCGCCTCGATATGACACACATCCGGGGACGGACACGAGGCACTGAGCCTCAGTCTCGTCGCGCGGTCCGGCCTCGCGGGAAGTCCGTTTAAGACAATCCGCTCGCTTCTGTGGGCCATCCCGTCCGCGGGCACGACTGTCACAAAGAGATCACTGCGCCCCTCCGGGATCACCTCACAGACCGAGCGGGCTTCGTACCAGTTCTCTCCCGGTGAGATCAGCGGGAAAAACCGCTGGCCGGCGCCCTCGATGATATCGATCCCGACCGCTGCCCTGACCCTGTCCGCTCCCAGATAAATCCGGTTCTTGAACGAGTGTCTCTCGAGGCGCTCATAAGCCGCCCAGCACGCACCCTTCACGTACAGATTGCCGCCTTCAAAAACCCTGGCGCCGCCGTGGCTCAGCGCTTTTATACTTTTCCCCGCCCAGTCCGGGCTGAAGCCGGATCCGGTGATGAAGATCCCCGAATATCCCCCGCTGCCTGTCCATTCCGTGACCGCGTCCGCAAAGGCAGAGTCGCGCTCTTCCGGCTCTTCGGGCAGCGTCACTTCCCCCTCTTCCGCAACCGTCACGGCAAAGGGTTTTCTGGTGCGGTTTTCTTCCATGCTCAGGAAAGATACGTGATTCCCGCCGAAGCGGATAAGGCCCATCTTTCTCGCACAGACTTCCGCCCTCTGGCTGTAACCGTAATAGTAGAAGCTCTCGTCCGCATCCATCACGAAGCAGATCCCGCTCCTGAAACCGGCGGCGGACAGGCTCTTTCTCACGAGAAGGGCAAACGCCCCGTCAAGAGACGGCACCGCGACTCCGATCCCGGCAATGCTTTTTAAGGGATCCGGAAGCCCCAGCATCTTCAATGCCTCCCTGAAAAACTGCGCCAGCAGTTCATGCGGCTCGTAATACCTGCCGTCCACTTCCATTCCGCCGCCGCTTCTGATGAGGCCCAGAAAGGATCCGCTTCCGCTCCCGTCCGCGCCGTCTTCCGGCAGGCAGACCGGTATGCCCCCCTCGCGGGAGGCAAAATACCGGGCCTCAAGCCCGAAATGCCATCCGTTTCCTCCGGGCATGGCCGTGAGCGCCGTCGGAAACGCAAAGCTGTTTGTTCCCACTCTGGCCGGTATGGAGACGGGCTCTGCCGCTTTTCTGTCAAAATAACAGATCTGCGACTCCTCCTCTCCGAGTTCAAATCCCACCAGTACCTTCCGAACTTCTTTCATATTCTCCGATCCTTATGGCCCTGCCGTCCGCCGCTTCTATTCCTCAAGTGAAAACAGCCTGCCGGAAGCTTCCGAGGCCCTGAAATAACCCGTCAGCTGCTCCCTGAGCGACTCCGTGTCTCCGCGGCGCCACGAAACGAGCATGGCGTTGATCCGCTGATAGCGGCTGCTCCCGGCGGGATCCGTCCCGTCGCTTACGGCGGTCTTCTCTTCCGAAACGGTTGTGACGCCGTCATGCTCGACCGATATCACGTACCGCAGCACTTCTCCGTAAAACAGTGTGAATTCTTCTGAAAAAATCCCTCTGTATCGCATCGGGAGTACTTCCGTCTTCCACTTGTGCGGCGTGTTCTCCCCGTTCTCCTCATACAGACAGTAGGTGATCGTCACGGTATCCCCGGCTTCCGCCGCCTGTTCGATGAAAACCCTGTCCTTCAGCCTGAACGCGGCTGTCAGTTCCCCGGGAAACTTCCTGTAAAACGCAAATCGCAGACCTCTCCGCTTGCTCTCCGCCAGAAATTCGGCAGTGAGTGCCTTCTCCCGGGGCGATAGATCCGCTTTCTCCGCTGTGTAACGGAGGTAACAGAGCTTCATGCAGAAGTCCGTCTGCTTTCCGTTTTCCGTGAGGAAGGCGATATACTCCGCGATAAACGCATCCGGCACAAACCCCCTGTGCAGCACCAGATCGCAGTAAAACTCCAGAAAATCCATAACCAGCGATTCTTTTGCGCCGCCCTTCACATACTTTCTGAAAATATCCGCCATTTCCGGAACGGTCATGCCCGTGAAGACACAGCGTTCGAGAATCCGCTCATCGAGTGCGGACGTATCCATCAGGGACTCCTCCGCTTCGCGCCGGATCTGCAGCAGTTCCTCCATGCTGCCGTTTCCGTACTGCACCAGATACCGCAGGATCTGCTCATCATGGTTTCCGTTTCTGAAAATCTCCCGGGCATACTTGACGAGGCGCTCGTCATAGCCGCCGTTTCCGCTCCCGATCATGCGGCTGGTCAGGAGCGCCAGACACTCCGGCTCCACGCCGGAATCTCCGGCATATGGCAGCATGGCATATGCGGACTCATCAAGTCCGCCGGCCATAAGCACTCTGATCAGGGTCTGTATATCCGCGTCCGCGTATTCCCTGAGAACAGCCCGGTCCGTTCCGGCGGAAAAGACGGAATTCTCCGGGTGCAGGCTGATGTAATGCAGAACGTGCTTTCTGGCTTCTCTGCGGAACTCATCCGAAAAAACGGGATTGCCGGCCGCCCTGCGCCAGATGCGGAATGACTCAGCATCCTCGATCTGCTTGGCCACGAATTCCTCCGTGCGGCTTACGATCATCTCCGGATCATCCGGGCACTGCTCCCTGCACATATTGCGGAACAGTCTCTCATCCAGAAGCGGTTCCGTGAGATAATCGACGGAACTGACAAATCGTCTGCCTTCGCTGTCTTCGAGCAGAACCCGCGACCTGTCGGACACTCTCCTGATACAGGCGCTGCCGCCCGAAACCGGATAGACAGACTCTTCGCGGAAGGCGGGGTGGACCACCGCTGCCGCCCGGATCCGGGAATCATCCGTAAAGAGCTGCTCCGAAAACATGACCTTCACCATCGTTCCGCAGGAAGCCGCGTCCCCGAGCTTCCTGATCACCGCCTGATACAGCACGGCGTATTCATCCGAAATGCGGCCGGCGCGCAGTGATGCCTCCGCAAAGGAAGTGATCCGCTCCCTGTAAGCCTCGAATGTATCCGGGTCTTCTTCTCTGTTTCTGGCAATATTGGCATACAGCCGGACCGACCCTTCCGCGGACAGCGTATGATTATAGATAAAATACTTGCGGATCTTCAGAGGGAGTACGGACTTTCTGTTCTCGGGCAGGGATTCCACATAGCACTCGTAGAGCCGGATGACGCGCAGATCCCTCTCCACGGCTCTCTCAAACCAGGGGAAGCACCTGCTGTCTCCCGGCTGCCCTTTCATCAGCAGCCGGATCACGGATTCAAGGATCCCGTCCAGCTGGAATTTTCTGTAGGCACCCGCCAGAATCCGGAAGAGCATCTGGCTGAAGCGCTTCTCATTGTCCGCCAGGAAAGCCGCGCGCAGGGACAGTTCCTCCGTCAGAACCCCGTTCCGCACGCCCGTGAGCAGGACCTGCTGCATGAACGGATCAAGCTTCGTAAGAAGAGACGCGTCGGCACACAGGTCCCGGAGCACTTCCGCATAGAGGAGGGGGCTCCTGAGGCCCGCTTCAAAAAATGAGCGCGCCGTTTTCAGCCTTCTCCTCGGGTAGCGCCTGTATTCCGACACCGTTCGGATCAGCAGTTCGAACAGAACGATATTGTCAGGATATTTCTCCTGAATGCTCCTCACCCTGTCTTCGAACAGGTCCCGCCGGAACTCCGACCGGGAGCAGGCGGCTTCCAGATATTCCGCCGCAAGCCGCAGAGGCTCCGTCTCACTGTCGATGCCCGCGCTCTTCGCCCGCTTCCCCAGCAGCGTCTGTGCCTCCGCATTCCTTCCCGAAATGAAGCAGGCTGCGGCCTGCAGAAGCAGACAGCTGCTCTCCCGCTCGGGATCCAGCTCCGCCGCGCGCGATAAAAGGCCGGAAAGCACATCCGCCAGATCCCTGTCTTCCGTTTTTTTCAGACACCAGGCCTCCAGTTCTCTCCCGATCCGGAGCAGATTCTGATCTGCCGTGAGCCCGGCGTGCTGTTCCCGTCTCGGTTCGGCGGATGCCGTGATGCGCAGCTCAAAGCCGCCGTGCGGCATCTGAAAAATGATTTTTCCGTATCTGCGTCCGTGCCCCAGGCGGTCCTTCCTGAGAAGGAAGGGGAAATTCATGCTTTTCCCGACAAAATCCTCGTCGGACACGTCCGTCCTGACCAGCTCTATGAAATCTCCGACAGCTTCCCCCGCGATCGCAAAGGTGCCCCAGCCGCTGCGGCGAAGCGTCACGGTCTCCATGACCGAATCGCCGACGGAGTAGAAACTCACATCCGTCACGTCAGGCGTGACCGTCACCGGCTCCTTCAGACCGGCAGACACCAGAAATTCCTCCATCGCCTGCTTTGTGCAGCCGTGGGCCGTGAGCCCCCTGTAGACCGTGGAAAGCCGCTCCGACTCATCATCGTGCTGCCGGAGAAAGACAGGGAACATGCTGCTCCGGAAAAAGCGGAAGGCGTCATCGGGCCCGGCCTCCGCCCGTTTTGCGAAATCCTCCGGCGTGTCGAAATACCGCATGGGCATCTCGTCCCCGGAAGCTCTCACATCCACATGAACGGGAATCCGCGTCTCGCCTCCGCCGCTCAGCAGAAGCAGACTGCCCTCGAAAGATTCACCTTCCCGCAGTCCCTCCGTATCCGCATGAAAGGAAACTGTGACATGGCGGCCCGCAAAGCGGTCCCTGGCGGGCACAATCCGCACATAGTCCGAGATCACTTCCCCGGTCACACGGCCCGAAGAGGCCGCGTCAATATGGATACAGCCTTCCGCCGTGCGTCCCGCTTCGGCCGTCAGATTTATCTGCGTTTCACGTATTTTTATCATATTCCAGACTCTCCCAGCCGTCACTGCGCCGCCGGATCAGGCACCGGCCAGATCAAACAGTGAAATCTGATTGCTCTCCGGTATATCTGTCAGCACTCCGAGTTCCTCCAGCAGGTCGACAATCGTCTTTGACACCCGCGTCCTCTCCCGGAAGTCATCCTTTGAGAGGAAGGGCCCCTTTGCGGCCTCCTCTTCGATGGCCACAGCCTGTGTATCCCCGAGCCCGCCCACGGAGTTCAGTGCCGGCATGATCTTGCCGTCGATGATGCAGGCTCTCGTGGCGTGCGCCTTGTAGAGGTCAAGCTTATGGAACTCGTAGCCCCTGGCGTACATCTCCCGCACGAGCTTCATGTCATCGAATTCATCCTGCTCTTTGGCGCTCGGATTCGGATTGTTTCTGATCTCATCCGCATAATGCTCCAGGATATCGCGCCCCCGGCACATTTTCTCATAATTGAACGTCTTGGCGCGGATCGAGAAAAACGCCGCGTAATAAGCCAGCGGATAATTGATTTTGTAATAGGCGATGCGGAATGCATTCATGACATATGCCGCGGCATGGGCCTTCGGGAACATGTATTTAATTCTCTTGCAGGACTCGATATACCAGTCCGGCACCTGATGCTCCCGCATCTCCTGCTCCTGCTCCGGGGTCAGTCCCCTGCCCTTGCGGACAGCTTCCATGATCTTGAAGCTGTGCTCCGGCTCCACGCCCCACTGGATCAGGTTCAGCATGATATCATCGCGGGTGCAGATGGCAGTTCCCAGCGTGCAGTCGCCGTTTGCGATGAAATACTGCGCATTGTCCAGCCACACGTTTGTGCCGTGCGAAAGCCCGGATATGCGGATCAGTTCCGAGAAGGTCCCCGGCTTTGTGTCGCGGAGCATGCCCATGACAAAATTCGTGCCGAATTCCGGCACTCCCAGCGTCCCCAGATCGCAGCCGTCCAGGTCTGACGCCGTCACGCCCAGGGCCTCTGTCCCGCGGAACAGCGACAGCACCCCCTTGTCGTCGAGCGGCACCAGATGCGGATCCGTCCCCGTCAGGTCCTGCAGCATTCTGATAATCGTAGGATCGTCGTGTCCGAGTATATCGAGCTTCAGCAGGTTCGTATCGATCGAATGGTAGTCAAAGTGAGTCGTTATAAAGGGCGAATTGACATCATTGGCCGGATGCTGGACCGGCGTGAACCAGTTGATATCCATCCCCTTGGGCAGAACGATGACGCCGCCGGGATGCTGTCCCGTGGTCCGCCTCACTCCGACGCAGCCCGCCGCGAGCCGCTCCAGCTCACAGCGCTTCTTGACGATCCCCTTGTCTTCAAAATAATGCATCGCATAGCCGTAGGCGGTCTTGTCCGCCACGGTGCCGATGGTGCCGGCCTTGAAGGTCTGCCCTTTTCCGAAGATCACCTCCGTATATGCCTGGGCGACCCCCTGCTCGTCTCCCGAGAAATTCAGGTCAATATCAGGCTCCTTGTCCCCCTTAAATCCCAGGAATGTCTCAAACGGGATATCGAATCCGTCTTTGAGAAGCGGGGTCCCGCAGACCGGACAGACCTTATCCGGCATGTCGCAGCCGCACCGGCCTTCCTCATGAGCTTTCACCGCTTCTTCGGAATCAAACTCACTGTACCTGCACTTCGGGCAACGGTAATGGGGCGGCAGCGGATTGACTTCCGTGATATGGGACATGGTCGCGGCAAAGGAGCTGCCGACCGACCCTCTCGAACCGACCAGATAGCCGTCCTCATTTGATTTTTCCACAAGCTTCTGGGCTATGATATACATAACCGCGTAGCCGTTTCTGATAATCGATCCCAGCTCCTTGTCCAGCCGCGTCTTCACGATTTCGGGAATCGGATCGCCGTACCAGTCTCTGGCCGTTTCATAGCACATGCGTTCCAGATCCTCTTCCGAATGCGGAATCTCGGGAGGACATTTGTCGGGATAGATCGGTGAAATCTTTTCGATCTGCGAGGCGATGAGATTGGTGTTCTCAATGACGACTTCTCTGCATTTCTCCTCTCCCAGATAGGAAAATTCGGAGAGCATCTCCTCCGTCGTGCGCAGAAACAGGGGCGGCTGGCCACCCTCCTCCTTAAAGCCGTGTCCCGCCTGGATGATCGACCGGTAGATCGCGTCGTCCGGATTCAGGAAATGCACATCGCAGGTCGCACAGACCGGCTTCCGGAACTGCTCGCCCAGCCTCACGATTTTGCGGTTGATATCCCGCAGGTCCTCCTCCGAACTGATGCCGCTCTTCGGATCGCCGAGCAGATAGTGATTGTTTGCCGTCGGCTGGATTTCCAGATAATCATAATAGTTGACGATGCCGGCAATCTCCGCGTCGGAAGCCCCGGACAGGATCGCGCTGTAGAGTTCTCCGGCCGAGCACGCGCTGCCTAAAATCAGCCCTTCCCTGTGCTCATTGAGAACAGACCGCGGTATTCTCGGCCGCCGTCTGAAATACTTGAGGTGGGATTCGGAAACCAGTGTATAGAGATTTCTCCTTCCGGTCTCATTCTTTGCCAGAAGGATCGCATGATAATACTTGAGGTTTTTAATCCGGTCCGCGGAAAACGCGCCCTTTTCATTCAGCTGGGCATAAGTTTCGATCTCCCGCTCCTTCATCAGGTCCGTCATATGGAGGCAGACATAAGCGATGCTCTGCGTCCGCGGAAAAGCCCGCATCTCGTCGCTGCAGGGTATCTTCAGATGCCGAAGCAGCGTTTTGAACTTAAGCTTTCCGATGTCCGGCAGAAGAAATCTGGCCGCGGACGGCACGTCCAGGATCGTCTTCCCCGGCGGGGTAATCCCGTTTTTCTCACAGCCGGCCAGTATGAAATTCATCCCGGCGTCCGCATCGTAGGAAACAAGCGGCAGGTCTCCCGCGAATTCACAGAAATCCCGGAGCGCGGTCATGAGATCCGGAGACTTCTCAACCATCGCGTCCGTGATGCCGCACTCTGTCTGAATGGAGAACGGAATCGGGCGGCCCGGATTGACGAGCGTCGAAAAGCTCTCCTTCAGCTTCCCGTCCCGGATTTTCTGGGCCGCGATCTCGATCACATCGTGCAGGTATGGGCTCTGCCCGGTTGTGACAATCTGAAAGACGACGCACGGCGCATCGACCCGCAGCGAGAGGTCGCCCCAGGCCATTTTCTTCATGTCATCGACGAGATAAGCCTCCATCCCGTAGATAATCTTCATGTCGGCATCCTTCGGGATGCCCTTCTTTCCTCCAAAGCACTTATGGGCTTCCGGAAATGCCTGGACGACTCCGTGATCCGTGATGGCAAGCGCCTTCATGCCGAAATGATATGCCTGCCGGATGATGTCCGTGGCGGACGAGACGGCGTCCATGTCGGACATCTGCGTGTGGCAGTGGAGCTCCACCCGTTTCTCCTTCGCGTGATCTTCTCTGCTCTCACGGAAGGGCGGAATCTTCCTGATGCCGTAGACGCTCTTGATCAGCATCTCGTGATCAAACGGGTCCAGGTCCATATAGCCTTTCAGTACAAAGCAGTTTCCCTTTTTAAAGGCAGCCTCATACTCCGGCAGGTCCTCTTTGTCAAACCAGAGCTTGAAACGCACGCTGTCCGTATAATCCGTGAGCGCCACGGTAAAAATGATGCGGCCGGATCTGGTCTCGCGCATATCGGTACCGAACACTTCGCCGCGGACCGTCACTTCCCTCGGATCGTCGCCCAGCGTCTCGATGGCTTCCGGCTCATCCTCAAAGCTGCGCCCGTAGATGACATTCGGGTCTTTCGCGTTGAGCGCCGCCCGCCGGTACTGTTTTTCCTCCCGAGCCGGCAGCTTTTTCTGCTCCTCCGCGGGCGTCCTGCGCTTTTCATTGGCCAGCAGAACCTGGCGGACCCGCTCTTCAATCTCGGAGTTTTCCTCCTGCGGGGAGGGCGTTTCGGTTCTGGCGGCAGAGATACTGATTTCCGCGTTCCGGAAACCGGCTCTCTCACAGAAGATCTTTTCCAGATATTCCCCGATCCGGGTCCCGTGGAACAGATAGACAGGATTGTCCGCGATCTCAACCGAGATCGTCCCGTCATCGGAAAAGGAAAGGTCGGAGTGAAGGAACGTGTGGTAGAGCAGCGGATCCGCTCTCTTCAGTTCCGCCAGCATGCTGTTCCGGTAGACCTTATAAAAATACGCCGGCGTATAAGATGAAGACAGCACAAAATGCTCGATGATTTTCACCTCCATCCTGCCGGCGTTGCCGAATACCTGGGCGGAGATTGCCTCCTCGAGCTTGTAGATGTGCTGTTTTTTCAGCCAGTTTTCAGATGAAATATAGATGCGCAGACGATTTCTGGCCCTGTTCACGGTGATTCGTTCCACCGTCACGAAGGACAGAAGATCCTTAATTCCGGGATCCAGATCCAGATCCGGAAACGCCTGCAGGAAAGGCTTCGCCTGATTCATAGCACTCCTTTTATGTGAGCCAGTTCATCAGTTCTTCCCTGAGCGCACCAAGCAGCTGGTCCTCCGGCACCTTCCGGATAATTTCTCCGTGACGGAAGATCAGGCCTTCCTTCCTGCCTCCGGCCACGCCGATGTCCGCCTCGCGCGCTTCCCCGGGGCCGTTCACCACGCACCCCATCACGGCGACCTTCAGGTCAAGCGGAATATCCTGCACCATCTTTTCGACCTGATTCGCCAGACTGATCAGATCGATATCGGTTCTCCCGCATGTGGGACAGGACACCACCTCGATTCCGCCGCGCCGGAGGCCCAGCGTCCTCAGGATGAGCTTGGCCGCTCTGACCTCGTCGAGCGGATCCGACGTCAGGGAGACGCGAATCGTATCCCCGTAGCCCTCATGGAGCAGGATTCCGAGGCCCACGGATGATTTCACGTTTCCGGAGAAGACGGTTCCCGCTTCCGTGATGCCGATATGAAGCGGATAAGGCGTCTGCCGGGCGATCAGTTCGTGGGCCTCCACGCACATCATGACGTCGGAAGACTTGATGCTGACCACGATTCTGTCATAATCAAAGTCCTCGATCATGTGGACTTTGTCAACGGCGCTCTCGACAAGCCCCCGGGCCGTCACATGTCCGCCGTATTTTTCAATCAGTTCCTTTTCCAGCGATCCCGAATTGACGCCCACACGGATCGGTATGTTCCGCATCCTGGCGGCGTTCACCACTTCGCGGATCCGCTCCGGACCGCCTATATTGCCGGGATTGATCCTGATTTTATCCGCACCGTTCTCAATCGATGCGATGGCAAGCCGGTAATCAAAATGAATATCCGCCACAACCGGAATGTGGACACGGCTGATGATCGTCTTCAGCGCTTCCGCCGCCTCCATGGTCGGCACCGTACAGCGGATAATGTCGCAGCCCGCCTCCTCGAGAGCCAGAATCTGCGCGACAGTGGCCTCCACGTTCTCCGTCCGGGTATTGGTCATGGACTGGATTGCAATCGGGTTGCCCCCGCCGATCGTCCTGCTGCCGATCCGGATCTCCTTCGTATGCTCTCTGTGCATTTAAACGTCTCTCCTTACATACAGGTCAAATTCATACACAAGATCGAAATATGTCTGCTCCTCGCTGCTGCGGACAAGCTCCCACGCGGGATCCGCATCGAGATTTGGAAACGCGGTATCCGCGTCAAACGCGTAATCGATCCTGGTGATATAGGCCTTCCTGCAGTAAGGAAGCATGGCCGCATAGATTTCACCGCCCCCGATCACGAATACGTCCTCATCCCGGAACTGCGCCGCACACTCCAGCGCCTCTTCGACGGAATGCACGATCTGTGCGCCCTCCGCCCGGTAATCCCGGTCCTTCGTCAGGACGATATTGGCCAGACGCCCTTTCAAGGGCTGCTTCCCGGGGAATGACTCCAGCGTCTTTCTGCCCATGATCAGAGCTTTGCCCGTCGTCATCCTGCGGAAATAGTCCATGTCCGCAGGTATGGATGTCAAAAGCTTCCCGTTCTTTCCGATCGCCCAGTTCCGGTCCACCGCCGCAATTAAATTCATAATTCCCCCGTTATTAAGGGACGGCTTAAAGCGCCGCCCGTTCAGACAGCCACGGGTATATGCTTCACCTGCGGCCCGTGCCTGTAGTCTTCCACAATCAGATCATCCGTCGTAAATGCATAGAAATCCGTCACATCCGGATTCAGGGACACCTTCGGCGCCGGATAGGTCTCTCTCGTAATCAGTTCCTCGATGATCGGAATATGCCGGTCATAGATATGGGCATCCGCGATCATATGCACGAGCTGTCCCGGAATCATGCCGGACACCTGCGCAAACATCATGAGCAGAATCGCATACTGGGCCACATTCCAGTTATTCGCCGTCAGCACATCCTGTGAGCGCTGCGTGAGCACGGCATTCAGGGTCAGACGGTCGTCTCCCGGATGCTGGGTGACGTTAAACGTCACGGACCACGCACATGGATAGAGCCCCATCTCGCTCAGATCGTGGTGGTTGTAGAGAGAAGTCAGAATCCGCCGGCTGAAGGGATTATGCTTCAGGTCATAGAGAACCCTGTCCGTCTGGTCGAACATCCCCTCTTTGTATTGGTGCCTGACACCCATCTGATAGCCGTAAGCCTTGCCGATCGTTCCCTCTTCATCGGCCCAGCTGTCCCAGATATGGGAGTGGAGATCCGCGATCCGGTTCGATTTTTTCTGCCAGATCCACAGGATCTCATCCATCGCGTTTTTCAGCGGCGTCCTGCGGAGCGTCAGCGCCGGAAACTCCCGGCGCAGATCATAGCGGCTGCAGATGCCGAACTGCTTCACGGTATATGCGGGCGATCCGTCCTCCCAGTGAGGCCTCACCTTCTCGCCCCGCGTGTCGGTGCCGTTATCAAGAATGTCCCGGCACATGTCGATGAACACCTGGTCAGCGTAGCTCATCTTCCGTCTCCTGCCCTTCTGGCGTCGTTGCTTCTTTCGTTTCTGCTGCTGTTTCTTCTGCCGTTTCCTCTGCTGTTTCTTCCGCTGTTTCTTCTGCCGGTTCTTCCTCTGCGGGTTCCTGATACAGTCTTCCGTAGAGCTTCGTCATCGCATAGATGCTGTCCGCCAGTTCATCCGTGAGGAAATGGGGCGTCACGCGCCACTGCCAGTTGTCGGAACCGACGGCGGGGCAGTTGATTCTCGCCTCATTTCCCTTCACCAGGAAATCCTGGATGGGAACAATACAGAGATCCGCCACGGAGCGGAATGCCTCGCGGATAAAATCCCACGTGAACTGGCCGTAATCCGTGTAGATCGAATTGATATACCGGCGGACGAAATCGCGGTCATGATCGCTCAGGCTTTCGATCCAGCCCCTCGTCGTCATATTGTCGTGCGTCCCAGTGTAGACGACGCAGTTTGTGATATGGTGATAGGGCAGGTAAAGGCTCGACTCGCTCTCATCGAAGGCGAACTGCAGCACCTTCATGCCCGGGAATCCGGACTCGGCCAGCAGTTCCCTCACGGAAGGCGTAATATAGCCCAGGTCCTCCGCGATAATATGCACATCGCCGAGTTTCTCCCTCACTGTGCGGAAGAGATCCATCCCCGGACCCTTCTCCCATTCGCCGAACTCCGCGGTCTCATCGCCGTAGGGCACTGCATAGTACTCGTCAAATCCCCTGAAGTGGTCGATCCGGATGACGTCATAAAACTCCAGACACCTCTCAATCCGTCTCACCCACCAGTGATAGCAGTGCTTTTTCAGGTAAGCCCAGTTATAAATCGGATTGCCCCAGAGCTGACCGGTAGCTGAAAAGGCATCGGGCGGACAGCCCGCAACCTTCAGGGGCACATTGTCCTCGTCAAACTCAAACATCTCGGGATGAGCCCAGGTATCGGCGCTGTCAAAGGCCACATAAATCGGAATATCGCCGATGATCCTGATCCCCTTGGAAGCCGCATACTCATGCACCTTCTTCCACTGCTTCATGAACTCATACTGCTGGAAGCGGAAGAAATCCACGGTTTCCCCGATCACCTCCTCGGCGACCGCGAGCGCGCTCCTCTCCCTGTTGCGGTAAGGCAGGTCCCATTCGTTCCAGGCCTTTCCGCCGTTCTCTTCCTTGAGAGCCATAAACATGCAGTAGTCTTCCAGCCAGTCCTTCTCCTTCTTGCAGAAGGCGAGGAACTCCTTCTGTTCGCTGCCGCTTTCTTTGAAGCGTCTGTATGCCTTTTTCAGCACGCGGAACCGTCCCTCATAGAGAGCGCCGTAATCCACATATTCCGGATTCGATCCCCAGTATACCTCTTTGCATTCCTCTTCCGTCAGAAGTCCTTCCTCCACCAGCTGGTCCAGTGAAATGAAGTAGGGGTTTCCGGCAAAGGTGGAAAAACTCTGGTAGGGAGAATCGCCGTATCCGGTCGGTCCGAACGGCAGAACCTGCCAAAAGCTCTGCCCCGCTTTTTCCAGAAAATCCACGAATTCAAACGCTTCCTTTGAGAAGCCGCCGATTCCGTATCTGGTTGGCAGTGATGAAACAGGGTATAAAATTCCGCTAGCACGCATATATATTCACTCCTTACTCATCCGGCAGCTCGTCATCCTCTGCCGTGGCAATGTGCTGATTATCATTCTCTTCCAGTACTGATTCCAGGAATGTGTGTCCGGGAAGATTTCTGAAAACCCCTTCCGGCCCCAGATTATAGCTGGCGCCGTCCTTGAACTTGATCACGAACTGATATTTAATCTCGGGATATCCGTCCAGATCCTTCAGCGGGTCAAAGGTCGTGTAGTATCCGCCGTCTCCCAGCGGCTTGGTCTGAATCCAGCGGCGGATCATCTGGCCGCCCCTCTCCACCCAGATTTTCAGGCGGATATATTTATAGGGCTCATCCGGGGGCAGATCAAACGGATCCGTCGACACGGAGATCCATCCGTGTGTCAGATCATATGTCTCGGACCGGATCCTGACGCTGCCGTACTTTTCGACTTTCGCCTGGGTCACGGGATCCAGCTGTTCCATCTTTTCGATGAAATCCGTCTTCTTTGACACCTCCGATCTCACCTTGTCGGCCCCGTAGGTCTCAAGAAGCGTCTTCTCCTTCGAGAACAGGTTCGTGCCGAGGCCGAGCCTGTCTCCTTCGATCTTCACGCCCATGGCCGCCAGCGTCGTCGGGAAGTTGTCAAACGTGGAGAACTCCCTGGACGTGTCCGGCTCGCTCCGCTCCGCCGCGGAATTGATATAGCAGGTATAGGTGCGTCTGGAGTAATCGTCCGGCACGGATTTGCAGTAGTCCGCATCCATGGTCGGATGGTCGCCCGTCAGCATGATCGTCGTGTTCTCATAGAAATCCTGTTCTTTGACCCAGTCAATGAACTCCGACACCTGTCTGCTCGAGCAGGCAAACACGTTCGAATACTGTTCGTCATATTCATCGCCGCAGAGTCTGCAGATATAACCGTCCGTGAAGTGTGTATCCACCGTCAGAAGCGTCAGGTTGAAGGGACGGCCGTCCTCCGCCAGCTCGGTCAGGGCATCGCGGGCCATCTGGAACGTGATCTCGTCCTCCATGCCCCACCATACCTTATAGTCCTCCGGGATAATCCCCTGCTCCTTCGCATAGACATAATCCCTGATCTCAAAATCGCCGTGTTCCGTAAAATACAGCCTGCGGCCGCCGAATGTCGCATCCGATCCAAGCACGAACATCTGGCGGTATCCTTCGTCCTGCAGAATATCTCCCATCGTTCTGATCTGCGGGAAGAAGCTCGTCATGGCGGACATGGAATTCCTCTCGATATCCACGTTGAGGGGCAGTCCGGACGTCATGCCGAACATGGCCCCGATCGTCCAGGTCGTGCCCGGCAGGGAAAGTCCGCCGTTCAGTATTCCTTTCTGTCCCGAAAACGACTCGTTTTCCGCTGCAAGTCCGGTGAGCTCCGGAATGACATCCTTTTCAAAAGCGCCGCCGTGTTCTTTGTCCGTGAACGTGACTTCCATGGACTCGAGATAGATCTGAATCAGATTCCTTTTCCTGGAAGGGAATTCCAGATCAGTCTTCTTGGGGTCAGCATATTCCTTTTCGATAAAGTCAGAGGTCGTCGAGCGGTTGACCACATATTCGGTCAGTCCGACTCTCGATCCGAACCAGACAACCGCGGCCACCAGCACGGCCAGCGAGCCGATCGCGCCGAATACGGCTATATGATGATAAAAACTGAGGCGCCTGAACCTGACAAGCACTGCAATTGCGCATCCGCAGGCCGCAAGGGCGGGAACAACGCACCGGAGAATAAAATCCTCGATCATCCCGTTGCCGGTTCCCTCAAGCGGCGCGGTCAGCTCAAATACGATTTCCTCCATCGTCAGACCGCCCCACTGGCTCAATGCCCAGTGCGCGGCCAGAACGGCCAGGACAGCTGCAAACAAAAGCACCGGGAACAGAATGGACAGTATGATTCGTCCCGCCCGGCTCATTTCCTTAACTTCTTTTTTCTCTTCTTTCACCAGTTACACCTGCTTCTCAAAATCTGACTGCTTATATAACTCAAACTGGTTCATTATAACACAAACCAGCGGCAGCTGTCCTTTATTATCCTTCATAAAGGGCCGACTTTCAAGCACCACAATAATGTCCGGCACCATTTTCACGGTGCCGGACATATCAGACAGAGACTGCAAACGGTTTCGTCTTCTTTTCCGGAAGGCTGATATGGAGCGCCTCACGGATCACATCCTTCACTTCCGCGACCGGAACAATCTCGAGCTTCGCTTTGATTTCTTCCGGGACATCCTCCAGATCCCGGACATTCTCGGCGGGAATGAGAACCCTCCGGATGCCGGATCTCTCAGCCGCCATCAGTTTCTCCGGCAGCCCGCCGATCGGAAGCACATGTCCGCGCAGGGAAATCTCGCCGGTCATGGCGAGCGTCGGATCCACGGGAATATCCATGACGAGAGACGTCACGGCCGTGAACATGGTGATGCCGGCACTCGGTCCGTCCTTGGGAACCGCGCCCTCCGGAATATGGATGTGAATATCCCTCTCCGAGAAATCCAGATCGCTGGCGAGAAACAGGCTTTTCACGAGCGAGACGGCCGTCTCCGCCGATTCCTTCATCACATCACCGATCTGGCCGGTGAGATGAATCTGCCCGGTCCCCTTCATGGCAACGCTTTCCACAAACAGGATTTCCCCTCCGGCCTGCGTCCACGCGAGTCCGGTCACGACGCCGGGAGGATTGGCCCCCGTGACTTTGTCATGGTTGATCTTTTTGTGGCCGAGGAACTCCTCCACCCGCTCCTTCGTGACGACCACCTGCTCCGCCTCCCCGGCGCCTTCCTCAGCAGACGACTCGACAATCCGGACCGCAGCCTTCCGGCACACCGTCAGCAGCTGCTTCTTGAGGCCGCGCACACCGGCTTCCATGGTATAATCCGCAATGATTTTCTTCAGGGCACCGTCGGTAAACCGCAGCTGTTTCCTGGTAAGTCCGGTCTCTTTGAGGGCCTGGGCAACCAGGTGATTCTTTGCTATATGGAAATGCTCGGTCGGCGTATACCCCGGCAGCTCGATCACTTCCATCCTGTCAAGAAGCGGTTTGGGGATGGTGTCCCACGTATTCGCCGTGCAGATGAACACGACATGGCTCAGGTCATAGGGAAGGTCCACATAATGGTCTTCAAAGGTGGAATTCTGTTCCGGGTCCAGCACCTCGAGCAGGGCGGCGGAAGGATCGCCGTCAAAGCTGGACTTGATCTTGTCCACTTCGTCGAGGACAATCACGGGGTTCATGACGCCGGAGCGCCGGATGCCCTCCATCAGCCTGCCGGGCATCGCGCCTATGTACGTTCTGCGGTGTCCGCGGATCTCCGCCTCGTCCCGGATGCCTCCCAGGGAAATCCTCACATATTTCCTGCCCAGGGCTTCCGCCACGGACCGGCCCATACTGGTCTTGCCGGTTCCCGGAGCTCCCGTCAGAAGGAGAATGGTTCCTTTCTGTTTGGGGCCGTCCTCTCCTTCATGCAGAGACATCACGGCCAGATGCTGGAGGATTCTCTCCTTGACCTTTTTCAGGCCGTAGTGGTCCCTGTCCATAATCTTTCTGGCCTTCGCCAGATCAACGCGGTCGCTTTTCTCCACCTTCCAGGCCAGGGTCGTCACGAAATCGAGATAATTATAGAGCGAATTATACTCTGCCCCGTTAGTCGGCTCCTGCCGGAACCTTCTCAGGACGCGCTCCACTTCCTTCCGCACGTCGGCGGGCATCCCCGCCGCCTCAATCCGCTTCTCAAAGGTATCCTCTTCCTCCTCCGCGTCCGGTTCCATGGCCTTCAGCTCTTTCTCGAGAAGTCCGATCTGCTTATGGATGGCGGCCTTTTTATAGGAGAGTCCCTCCGGATCGTCCGCGTTCGCGAGATCCACCTGCAGGTCAATCGTCCCCTTGAAGCGCCTCAGGGCTTCCGCCACCCGGCTGCCTCTCTCCCGGAAGGAGTCCGTCTCGAGCAGCGCGTACTTCTCCTCCGGCGTCATCTCGAAAAACTGGCAGAAGACGGACGCGAATTCATTGACCGTCGTAATCTTCTTAATATATTCAATCGCGTAGTCTCCGCCGCGGATCATGGACGCGAGATTCGTCGTTGTCTCCTTCAGGGTATCGAGAAGCATCTTTTCGCCCTCGAAGGTCACATCCATGACCTCCCCGACCGTCTCAAACTCTCCTTCCATGATGCCGTTCTCATTCCGGATGGCATCCGCGCGCACCTTTTCTCTCGTTCTCGCGTGGACAAACGTCCCCATTGGCCCTTCGTTGATCTCGAGCACCTCGCAGGCGACGCCCAGTTCATAAAAATCTCCGGGAGCGATCTCCGTCCGCTCCCTTTCCTCTTTCAGGGGCATCAGGACCGCTCTGCCGCCGTCCGCCCTGATTCTCTCCTTCTCCCGGTCGGAGATTCCCTCCACGCTCAGCCGGTAATCCACGTCCGGCAGAAGAACTGTATTATAAAAAGCAAGGATCATTCCCGTACTCACAAAACACCTCCGCTTGTTAGCACTGTTTCAAATCGAGTGCTAACATCTCTTGAAATCATAACACGACCGGCGGAAATGTCAAGACCCGTTATTCCGCACTTGAAACTCTTGTCCCGAGAACGTATACTTTTCAGTAATGCACTATGATATGTACAGTATTTTTTGCCCGCATGAAAGGCCCGACGGAGATTTCCAGATGAAGTACTGCATCCTTGAACGGATCCCCGAAAGAACGAAATACAATTCCGGTTCCAAGGCCAGAAATGACATCAACGCCATTCTGACAGAATCGGGAGTCCGTCCGCTCAATGCCGTGTTCCGCAGAACATATCCCGAACACTGTCCGCTTCCGGTAAAAATCCGGAAGCATTTTGAGTACGCGGATGTATGGCGGAAAACTCTCGGAAAACTGAAGCGGGGAGACGAGGTGTTCATCCAGTACCCGGTCTCGCACGGGACCTTCTTCCTGGCCGGCCTTCTGAAGCAGGCCGGCAGACGCGGCGTGAAATGTACGGCCGTCGTCCATGATCTCGAGATCCTGCGCAAATTTCTCAATATGACCCGGAACCCCGTCATGAGAAAAATCCGTTTTTTTATGAGCGGCCGCGAGCTGCGCGCATATGCGGGGATGACAGCCCACAATGAAGTCATGAAGAACTACATGACAGAACAGCTCCATATTCCCGCCGACAGGATCAGCAACCTTCAGATCTTCGACTACCTGACCGCTGACAGCGTCGTAAAGCCCGCGGAAGCGGTCTTCAGCGACCCGCCGCGGATCATCATCGCGGGCAATTTAAGCAGGGAGAAAGCCGGTTATGTTTACTGTCTGCCGGAGACGCCGCTCTTTGTTCTCTACGGCGCGGGTTATGACGGACCGGCCGCGGACAACATTGACTATCAGGGTACGTTTCTGCCGGATGAGCTTCCCGCCCATCTGGACGGAATGTTCGGACTTGTGTGGGACGGACCTTCCTGCGACACCTGCACGGGCATACCCGGGAATTATATGCGGTATAACAACCCCCACAAAGTGTCGCTCTACCTGGCTTCCGGAATCCCCGTCATCATATGGGACAAAGCCGCCATGGCCTCCTTCATCCGGGAACATGAGTGCGGCATCCTGATCAGCTCCTTAAACGAAGCCGGCGCTTCGGTCGAAAAGCTGGACCGCACCGCCTATACGAAGCTGAAAAAGAATGCGGAACAGACCGGCCGTCTGCTCCGCCGCGGATATTACACCAGAAAGGCTCTTCATCTCAATCATGGACAACTATCAGATACTGCATCAGATTGATCTCGATATCACAAAGGCGGTCGTTGCGATCTGCACCCGTCATAAGCTCAGATATTACATGCTCGGAGGCACGATGCTCGGGGCCGTCCGCCACAGGGGGTTCATTCCCTGGGACGATGATATAGACCTCGGCATGCCCCGGAAAGACTACGAGCGTTTTCTGAAAATCGCTCCGCGCGAGCTGCCTTCCTATATGAAAGTCGTGAATTACCGCACGGATCCGCAATATATGTTCTATATCACACGGATTCTCGACACGGAGACAAAGGTCATCGAGGAGCGCATCGGAAATGACACAAAATACACGCACGCCTCGATCGATATTTTCCCCATCGACGGCACACCCGACAATCCGGTTCTGAGAAAGATCTATTTCCTGAGGGTTCTCTCGCACAGAGCGTGCATGGCCCTCTGCTATAAGGATTCCATCGACCGGAAGCGGAAGCGCGGCGCAGCCGAGAAGCTGCTGCTCTTTATATTGGAAAGAATTCCCGTCGAGAAGCTCACGACGCCCTATATCCAGAAGTCCAAGATCGACAGGCTGCTCCGCTCCCAGGACTGTGAGACAGCCGCATATATCGGCAACATCATGGGTGCCTACCGGACAAGGGAGATCGTTCCCCGCGAGTGGTACGGCAAGGGGAAGATGTATCCGTTCGAAGATATCGAACTGATGGGCTTTGAAAATGCGGACGCCTATCTGACGTATACGTATGGAGATTACATGAAGCTCCCGCCTGAAGACCAGCGCAAGGTGCATTTTATTCTCCTGGAATCACACGGCACAAAATATGGAGGAGATTATGAGTAAACCTTATCCCGTGGATATCGTCCTGACCTGGGTCGACGGCAATGATCCGGAGTGGGAGAAGCAGATGCTCTCCTTCCGCCCGGACGCCGGCGGATACAAATCCTCCACGAGCCGGGCCCGCTTCCGCAGCTGGGATAATCTGCAGTATATTTTCCGCGGCATCGAGACATTCATGCCCTGGGTCCGCACCGTCCACTTTGTCACATGGGGCCATCTGCCCCCGTGGCTCAATCCGGATGCGGAAAAGCTTCATATCGTGCGGCATGATGAATTCATCCCCGCCGAATACCTGCCCACATTCAATTCCAACGCCATTCTCCTGAATCTGTTCCGGATTCCGGGTCTTGCGGAGCGCTTTATTTTCTTTAACGACGACACCTTTGTCATACAGCCGGTCAGAAAGACCGATTACTTTGTCAGAGGCCTGCCGCGGGACAGCGCCGCGCTCACGCCTTTCGTCGTGACTCCGGGCGGCATCGCGGCTCAGGAAATGAACAACCTGGAAATCATCAACCGGTATTTCTCCTCGGCCGATGTGCGGGCAAACTTAGGCAAATGGCTCAACCCGCTCTACGGCAGCTATAATCTGCGGACACTCATCTTTCTGATGTGGAAGGGGATCAACGGGGTCTATGAACCCCACATTCCCGTCGGTTATCTGAGGAGCACCTGCAAAACGGTCTGGGAAAAAGAATTTGATGTTCTCGATGCCACATCCCGCAACCGCTTCCGCACCAAGGCCGATGTCTCGGAGTGGCTCTTCCGCCAGTGGCAGCTCATGAGCGGGCGGTTCGTCCCGAGGGACATCCGCTTCGGCAGGTATACCGTCGTCCCTCAGCATCTCGATCTCATCGAGAATACACTGAAGAAACCCGGCCGGTGCAAAATGCTGTGCATCAACGACAACGTGGAACTCAAAGACTTCGAAACAGCCAGAGCGCGTGTCAACAGCGCACTCTCCGAGCTACTGCCCCGGAAATCGCACTTCGAGAGATAGTCTGCTGCCTTTGACAGCCCGAAAGGATTCATCATTCATTCTCATGCAGTCTGACACAAAAAAATCACCCGTGATTCAGGGCAGCATCAAAAAAAATGTGGTCCTGAACACGTTTTATGAAATACTCTCCATCGTCCTCCCCTTTGTCACGGCGCCCTATGTCTCCAGAGTCATAGGTGCCAGAGGAGTAGGCATATACAGCTATACAAACTCATATCAGTCTTTTTTTGCCATGCTTGCCGCCCTCGGCACGGTGTCCTACGGGACGCGCGAAATCTCGAGGGCGCGGAATGATCCCGTCCTCCGCACCCGTCTCTTCTGGGAGATCGAGCTGATGACGGTCATGACAACATCCGTCTGTATCGCGGCCTGGATCATTTTCACCTGCTTCACGGGCGAAGACAGGATCTATTACATGGTCCTCACGGCGGGCCTTCTCAACTCGGCCTTCGATATCCACTGGTTCTTCTCCGGCCTGGAGCAGTTCCAGTACCAGGTGACGCTGAACACGGTGTTCCGTCTGTCCGGAGCGGTTCTGCTCTTTGTTCTCATCCACGACCAGAGTGATCTTCTGCTGTATATGATTCTGATGACGGCAGTGAATGTGCTGTCCTCTCTGTCCATGTGGATCTATCTGCCCCGCTTCCTGGTCAGAATTGACAGGCGGGACCTGCGCATAAAGAGACACTTCCGCCAGACCATGATTTACTTTATCCCGAATGCGGCCACCTCCATCTACACGGTACTGGACAAGTCCCTGCTTCAGATGATCACGCGCGATGCGCTTCAGAACGGCTATTACGAGCAGGCAGGGAAAATCGTAAACATGGTCAAAGCACTGACGTTCTCCTCGCTGAACGTCGTTCTCGGATCCAGGCTGTCCTACCTGTTCAAGGAAAAGCGCTACGATGAAATCCGCGAAAGAATCGGCGATTCCATCCACTATATTCTCTTTATGGGAACGGGATGCTGTCTGGGCATCATCGGCATCGCGGGCCGTTTCGTGCCTTTCTTTTTCGGTCCCGGCTATGAGGGCACCGTCCTGCTTCTGCAGATGCTCAGTCCCGTCGTGATCATTATCGGCATCAGCAACTGCCTGGGCACCCATTACTACACTCCCGCCGGGCTGCGGAAACAGAGCGCCCTCTACATCGTGACGGGGGCGGCCGTCAATCTGGTCATGAATCTGATTCTGATCCCGCATTTCCGGGGCGCGGGCGCCGTGGCGGGCACCCTGATCGCGGAGTCCGTCATCACGGTTCTGTATCTGTCACACTGCGGCGGCTATCTCACATGGCGCCGCCTGGCCGCTTCGGCCTGGAAGAAGCTTCTCGCCGGAGCCGTCATGCTCTGCTTCATCTGGTTCATCAACAGGAGGATCGGCAGTGATATCGCGGCGATCGGCGTGTCAGTAGCCGGCGGAGCGGCTGTCTACATATCGCTGCTCGCCGTAATGAGGGATGCGGTGATCACGGACATCCTTCTGAAGAAAATACTGCGAAGAAAAAAGAAGGCCTGACGTTCTGTCAGCCTTCTTCTTTTTTGTATTATTTCACCGATATCTTTATGCGGGCATAGAGACCGTTCTGCGCGATGGCGTAAACTATGCACTGCCCCCTGCTTTTTGCAGTTATTTTTCCGAATGCGGACACGGACGCCACGGCGGGTGTATCCGACACGTATTTGACGGCTTCATGGACCGCCGCTTTTTTCGTGCTGCTGTAGAATTTCTGCGTCACTTTCAGCTGCAGCGAGGCTCCCTTTTTCAGGGTGGCAGACGTCCTGCCAAGCGAAACCGAGGAGCAGTTCGTATAGCGCTTTCCGCCTGCCGTCACGATGTGGAGTACTCTCGATACGGCAAGCCGTCTGCCGCTTTTATCGTACGCGGCAATCCTGTAGCGGTAATATGTGCCGGCTTTCAGCCCGGTCCCCTTATAGGTGAGGCGCGTCGTCGCGCTTTTCAGTTCCTTAAGAGCCGCACCGCATTTCGCCCCGTGCACCGTGTAGTAGGAAGCCCCGGCGATTTTATTCCAGCTCACGGTAATGCCCGTTTTGGACACCGACTTCATTTTTGCGAGCAGAACCGGTGATTTTTTCACCGTCTGCGAGGCGGCCGTTCCGGCCGCGAGTCTGCGCAGCTGTGTAAGCATCGCATTTGCGATCCGGACCTGCCCTTTCCGGTTAGGATGAATCGCGTCATTGAAAAAATAGTTTTTAATAACGGAACTGTTCAGCCGGAGCGCATTCTCCGTCCCGGTCAGATACGTCCATCCGAGTGAAAGACTGATCTCTTTATACCACTCCGCCCGCTTCCTGCAGTAGGACTGCCGGCTCTCCTTTGTCCCCCAGTTAATACCCGCATACAGGATCTTCGCATTCGGAAATTTCTTACTCGCTTTTTGCCCGAAGGCCTTCATGCAGCTGCGGATCTGGGACTTTGTCGCCCGTGCGGCGGCATAATCATTTCCGATCCCTCCCGCCACGAGGATTTTTGTAACTCTTTTATCGGACTTGATCCCGTTCAGAAGCGTAATGAACTGCCTGCCCGGAACGACAAATCCGTAGCCGTTTCCTCTTGCAATGGTCTTTCCGGAGAGGGACAGCCCTTCCGCGACATAATCGGGCCAGGCTTTGGTCAGTTTCTCCTTCGTCCCGTCATAATTGGTTCCCGACCGCCTGGCGGAGTAGGAATCTCCGATCATAATATACCTGTCCGCCGCGGAAACATTCGCGCAGCACAGCATACAGACGGCCAGCATAAGGAGAAGAAGCGGTGTCAGCCGCCGGCCAGTTCCCCTTGTGTCTGTCATAATTCCTCCTTTTCTCCCCTCTTTAAGTTAAATGCCGTATCAGAACGCCGCGTAGGCAAAATTAGAAGCGTCGTAAGTAATACCGTATATTCCGAAAACAAGGATAAACAGAATCGCGCCTAGATAGACGCACCAGCGCAGAACAAGCGGCTGGGCGGCAATGGTTCCGCGAATCTTCATGTTCTTTTCGTGGAGCAGATCCACGACAAACAGAATCAGAAGACCGAGCAGCGCGACATAGAAATCCTTCCGGTCAAGCCCGTGTGTATACAGCGACTCGTCAAACAGCACCCACAGCCGGTTTGACGAGAACAGGCGCCGGATCACTAAGGCGAAGCCCTCAAGCGACCCGGTTGCCGTCAGCATCCTGCCGATCACAAAGAGGAAAAACGTCCGCAGTCTCCTCACGAAACGCCAGCCGGATGTCTGCACGGGGATGCCGAAAAACGCCTCCAGTTTTGTGAAAAACGGCTCTGCGATCATGCCCAGGACAATCAGGAATCCCCAGTAGAGTCCCCACACCACATAATCCGGGCCGGTGCCGTGCCAGAGTCCGGTCAGAAGCCACACGATCAGGAGCGGGAATGTGCTCTGCGCCACCTGGGAAGCATGCGCCCCTCTCTTCTTCCGGATCCCGGAAGCCCGTTTCATCGCGGAGGGTCTCATGATCATCGGCATATACACATAGTCCTTGAACCATCCTCCCAGCGTGATATGCCATCTTCTCCAGAATTCTGCCGCCGTCTCTGCAAAGAAGGGCTGCCGGAAGTTTTCTTCCAGTGTAATCCCCATGCATTCGGATGCGCCGATCACGATGTCCATGCATCCCGAAAAGTCTGCATAGAGCGCGAGCGCATTGGCGACGCCCCCGAGAACGATTTCCACCCCGGCATAGCTGCCCGGATCCGCGAACACCGCTCCCGAATAAACCGCCAGCCTGTCGGCGATCACCAGCTTCTTGAAGAACCCCCAGATCATTCTCTGCATGCCGAAGCAGACTCTGGTATAATCCGCGCCCGGCAGTTCCTTCAGCTGGCGGAACAGTTTCCTGTAATTGCAGATCGGTCCCTCCACGATCGCGGGGAAGAACGTGATGCCAAGAAGCAGATTAAAGTAGTTCCATTCCGCCGTGGTTTTCCGCCAGTAAATATCCAGCAGATAGCCCGCGCACGAAAACGTGTAATAAGAAATGCCGAGCGGAACGAGAATTTTGCCCATTCTGAGATCGCTCACGGATTCAACCTGCGGAAAATGCAGGAGCCTGCCGGCCTTGATATATACCAGAATGCCGAACAGAAGCACAAGCGTCAATATCAGAAATACCCTGGCCCTCGTCCTGTATTTTCCAAGGTGCGCCTTTTTTTCCCTGTTGGTGAGCCCCGAGGATGACCTCTCAAACTGCAGATAGACACTGCCCATCAGCGCGGCTCCGGCGTAGACAATCAGCGACGTCGCAATCACCACAACGAGTGCTCCCCGGCCTCCCATCCAGTAATAAAACACCAGATTTCCCACCAGGATCACGCCTCTCCGGATGATGTTGGCCTGCATCACGAAAAAGATCAGAAGAAACAGGGCAAAAAAGAGAATAAAGCCGAGTGTGTGATAAGAGAGTGTGATACCTCTGTCCGTCAGATACTTTACAATCATATAAATCCTGCTGCTCCTGTTACTGCGGGTGTGCGATAGAGTGGTCTGTTCTGCCCAGCGTCAGATACGCGTGATCATCCACAGCGCCGGTTTCCTTGTTAATGACTACAATTCTCAGACAGCTGCGGTCAGCAGCATAAACCGCTCCGTTAACCCTGATTTCCGTGTTTTCCCCGCTGACGGAGCTGGTCGCCTCGATCAGGATGTCTCCGACCTGCAGCTTTTTCTCCTCTTCCAGCGCGGGACTCCTGATATCGGACTCATACAGAACCTTCCCCTCATCCAGAACCGCGATATAGGAGTGACTTCCGTAATGACAGAGAGACTGTTCCGTCCCGGCCTGCATGATGATCCCTGCATCCGCCGCCGAGAAAGCACCGGAGACGTCCCCGCAGAGTGCCATCACAACGATATACTTTTCCTCTTCTTTCCGAGCATCTTCCAGAAGATCAAAATAGGTTCTGAAACTATAGGCGGAACGCAGAAGCCTGCCTGTCATCAATGCCCGGCTGGCGGCAAGGGCAGCGTTCATTGGCTCATATCTGGGATCCTGCCGGTGATCCTCGAGATGATACCGGCTGCTGATATAGTTTCCGATAAATGAGGTGAACTTTCTGGCTCCCCAGATATTCAGATGATGACCGTCGCCGCTGTCCGTCTCTTTGTCCATGCCGAGTTCGGCTCCCCTGGTGAAATAATTCAGGAACGGCACGTCATAGGAGGAAAGAAGCTCCGCCAGCGCGTAGTACGCTCCTTTCCTATTGTCATATGCCTCCTGGGTAATCGTCTTGCCTTCGTAGAGGGTCGGCGTGGTAAACATCAGCAGTTCCGTTCCCGTGCTCCGGCAGAGGCGGATCAGCTTCTCTATATAATATTTGCTCCAGCCGGAAATCTGATAGCTCGTATCGATGGGATTTTCCACAAGCGCCGGTCCGTCTCCGCGCACCACGCCCGTGACGGCCCCGAGCACATGTTCTTTACTGTCGGGCAGGAAGTCGTTCTTCGTCAGTTCCTTCCATCTGGTATGATACGTATAGATCGGCAGGATAAATTCAAGAATATCCGTTCCCGCCAGATCTGTCATCATCTCCCATTTCACTTTTGATGTGATGGGCATGCCATCCGACATAAAATGCAGATGCTCCTTTGAGTTGACCTTTTTCTCGGAAGATTCCGTGCCTCCGTCCAGAACCACAAGCTTCGGATGATGAAGTTGGATGGCTTCCTTGACCAGATAATACTCCTGGGCAACCGTCTGGGCCGAGGTTCCCAGATTGTAGGATACGATGCCGAATTCCTCCCAGAGCTGCATCGGCTGTATGGCGTACTGTGTCGTGGAAGGTCCCGCAAAAATCACGTCAAAGGTATTCCGCCCGTACTGGTAGTAATCCTCGGCGAGCGTTCCCCTCGACTTATCGCTGAGAACGTAGGTGACGCGTCCGATCAGGAAAAAGAGAAGGGCACAAAAACAAATTGCGGAAATCAGCCTTTTCAATATCTGTTTCACTTACATCTCTCCATCCTGATAATTCTCTTCATACAGTTTTTTCAGTGCCCGGCGGTCAATCTTCTGCATCTTATTCCGCAGGATTGCGTCCACTGAGATATACCTCTGCGGCAGCTTGATTCTCTCAATATGCAGGCTCAGATAGCGGATCAGATCCTGCTCATCCGCAGCGCCTTCCGTCACAATAAACAGGACCGGAATCTGGCCGAGCCCCATCTTCTCGTCCTTCACTCCGATGCAGGCACATTCCTTCATTCCCGGGTATTCGCTGGCTATGTTTTCAATCTCAATGGGGGAGACTTTCTCACCGCCCACATTAATCAGGTCGTCTGCCCTGCCGAGCATGTAGACATACCCGTCCTCATCGGTATAGACCATGTCGCCGGTCACGAGCCACCCGCCGCGCAGCGCCTCCGCCGTCAGATCCGGCCGCCCGCAGTATCCGCTCATGATCATCTCTCCGCGGAGCGCGAGGCGTCCCGGGTGCTGCCTGTCACTCTTCATCGGGTTTCCGTCCCGGTCAAGCACGGCAATTTCGATATCCGGAAGCGGCTTTCCGATTGTACTCAGTGTCCTTTCGCTTTTTACTACGTCCCGGACAACCGTAAACAGCGCTCCGCCTGTCTCGGAGGAGCCCCATGTATTGGTGATTCTCGTATGGGGAAGACGTGCGGCAAGGCGCTTCCTCTGTTCCGGCGTCAGCGCTCCCGCTCCCACCTCTATGAAACGAAACCGCCCGAGGATATCATAATAGCGCTCCTTCATCTGGCTTCTCAGGAGTTCCATCGAAGCCGGCACCGCTGCGAGACCGGTACAGTTCCACAGATTCAGATTCTTTTCCACGTCGCCCGCAAAGGCGAATCCGTTCTGCAGCACCACACACGCCCCGGCGCTTAAAGAAGCCCGAAGGACGCGCAGGCCCAGAGAATGCTGAAGCGGCAGCGGGAGGAGCACCACATCGTCCTGCGTAATTCCGACGCCCTCCCTCGTATGCGTGAGGATCGAATTGACCGCCCGCGTACTCAGCATGACGCCCTTTGGTTTCCCGGTTGTGCCGCTGGTAAAAATCATCTCCGCTACAGTCTCGGGATCAGGATCGGCGCATTCTGCCGGAAGAACGGCGCATTCTTTCTGCCACAGTTCCTTCATGGAAACGACCCGGCAGCCGTCAGGGTGTTTCTGCAGGCGCATGTCAGTCAGAAATAAAACCGCTTCAGTCTCTTCACAGATGGCAAGCGCGTTTTCTTCCGTACTGAATCTGTCAATATGGACCGCCGTACATCCCGCATACAGGATTCCCAGATAAAACGCCACGGTCATGGGCTTGACGAGGCTGGTATAGAGGACACAGTCCCCCTGACGGACCCCCATTTCAAGGAGATGCCCCGCGATCATTTTCGTTTTCAGCAGCAGTTCCGCAAATGTAAGACACTCATTCCGGAAACAGACGGCCGGACGGTCTCCCGCCTCTGCCGCAAACTGCTCGATTCTGCTGATCAGAATATTTCTGCTCATTGATCCTTCTCTTCTTTCCTGGCTCCGCAAGCATCTGCGACACTGTTAGAAGAGCCACATTATAAATCGCGTTCAATAGAAAATTATTAACCATGGAGATCCCGATGATCGTCCCGAACCACAGGAAGAGACAGGGATCCTGCAGCTCGTAGATATAACCGTAAGCCAGGGAAATCAGAACAATCACGATGAGACTGACTACAACGCCATAAGCAAGCAGCATATAGACATAATTGCTGTCCAGATAGAGACCGCTCTTCATGGTATTGTAATCCACATAGCGGTTGCCCTGCAGATACAGCCGGCTGCCGAACAGCCGGATCCCGTACATGTGATAAGCCTCGACAGACTGTGACAGTCTCGATGACAGGGTCGGGAACAGCTTGTCCATCAGGTCAAATAAATGCCGGTAGTGATCGTATAACCAGACGAGCAGCCAGGTTCCCCCGAACGTGAGAAAAGGCAGCAGCATGGCCAGTTTCTTCCAGACGGGGGCCCTGAATGTGAGCCATTTCAGCTTGACGACTATAACAAACAGGACAAGATACATCTCCGAGGTCAGAACAACCAGTCTCGTCGTGTGTATATGCCGGTAACTCAGCCAGTGAAAGACAGCCAGCGCGGCCAGCTCGGCCGCCGTGCATTTCTCCTTCCGCAGATACAGCCAGGCGGCCGTCATGGTCAGAATCAGAAATGCAAATGTACTGTAGTAGTCAAATCCCATCCCCTGTGCGATCACCGGCTTCAGTTTTGAACCATGGTTAAATTCATAATTCGTCAGGATGCCCGCGCGGCACGAGAGCCAGACAAACAGCGTCCAGAAAAGGCAGGATGTAAAGACACTCCTCACGATGCGGCGGAAGGGAATCCCGTAGAGAAGAAGAACAAGGCTCATCTGCAGAAACAGCCTGTTCGAGCCCGCATTCCGGACCACGGGAATCAGAAGCGGAAACAGAAGTCCCCAGACAAAAAGCTGCCTGATGGTATGCTGATCATCAAGAATCACGCGCAGCACAAGGCATCCGAGCATCGCCTTCCACATAAGCCCGAATACATTTCTGCCCAGAATATCCGTCCAGGCCGTGCCGGACAGGATGGTATAGGCGCAGTAGATATCGAGAGCCAGAAGACCGGCAATCTGCGTGCCGGTCCCGGTTTTCATCTCATTCAGCCTCATTCTCTGCCTCATTTTCAGCACAGTACGATACTTCCCGCAACAGTTTTTCCGTAGGCATCGACAGTCGCCAGAAGGTCGTCGGTATTTCTGTAAGTACTCTTCGGCACTTCGGCCGCGATCACCACGGAACTGCATTCTTCGAGCGCTTCCAGTGCCGACGCATCGCCGTTCAGGTTTGAAATCGCCCGCACGGAATACGATCCGCTGTCTCCGCCAAGCCCCGAGAGCCTGCCGGCCAGTTCTTCCAGCTTCTCCGCTCCGCAGTCGCCGATCAGCCCGATCCGCTCACCGTCCTCCGTCATGTTCCGGAGATTGACATTCGCCACCTTCAGGCCGTCCTCCATATTCCGGGAGCTTCTGTAAGACGAATCCGCTGCAGCCGCCAGGCGTGAGAAGCCCTTCAGGGAACCGATGTCCTTCATGGGGATCACCGCGATCTTCCTGAAGCCGTAGGTATCGTTCAGTTCCCTGCCGGACAGAACTGCCGTGCGGGATATCAGAGCGATGATGATCAGTGCGGCACAGGCGCAGATGCCTGCGGCAAAACCGGCAGCACCGTATTTGATCCCCTGCTTCAGGACGCTCTTTTTGCTCCGCGCGGCGGTGGAAGACGTATTCGTCTTCACGGATGCCCGGTTCTTGTTGATATTGGTCTGGAAAGAATCCTTGGTCTGCATCAGTGTATTCAGTTCCGAAACTCTCGAATTCAAAACCTTATATTTACTCACATCCGCGTGCCAGCGGCTTGCTCTGTTTTTAAAGCGGATCTCAAAGCTGCCCGCTTCTTCGATCTCCGAATGCGGATATTTTTCCATCTGATCGATCACATACTGCAGGATTTCGTCCGCTCCTTCCGGATCCGTATATTTCACGCTGATGAGCATGCAGCCGAGATCTTCCTTCATGCTGGTCACGACGACAAGCTCCTGCAGATACCGCGGCTCCGTATTGAACTTCTCCGCAAGCTCCGTCCAGTCAATCATGTTGTTGACAAAGCGCGAATAAGCCCGGAGCGCCAGCCTGCGCCGCCTGTTGTTCTGCCCGGTAGTCAGAGTCAGGGCCACCGCTTCTTCCCCTGCCGCAGCGTCGTCTTCCGATGCGGTGCTCCCATCCTCCGTCACAAAGCCTTCTTCATCTGTCACGGCACCTTCTTCATCTGTCACGGCGCCGTCTTCTTCAGTCACGATTTCTTCTTCCGCCGCGATTTCTTCTTCCGCCAGGGCGGTGTCTGCCGCCGCGGCGCCATCTTCCGCCGTCACGGTGCCTGCCGCCGCCGTCACGGTGCCGTCTTCCGCCGTCGCGGTGCCTGCCGCTGCCGTCACGGTGTCTGCCGCAGCCGCGGCAGCCTGACTCTGCAGCATCAGTTCCGGATGCAGATCCGTATCAAGGAAAACATAAAAGTCGACCGAAGCCAGTCCCACTTTTGAAAAATCAATCTGCGTGTAGATGGAATCCGCGATGTACTCCTGCCTCGTCGAAATCTGGCTGTTGATCCGTTTCAGCTCTTCTTCGTAGAAAGATGTGGTTCTCTTCTCCTTCTCCGTCGGCTCAGCCTTCGTTTCCGTTTCCTTCTTCGTCACCTTCGTTTCGGGCCACAGTTTATACATCCTGTAAGCACCGGCCGCACCGCCGCACAAAATGGCCGCCAGCAGCAGAATTTTCCATCTGACACACAAATGCGCCGCAAGTGTCCTGAGACTCACTTTCCGGTTTTCCTTCATTGCTCACCTCATCATTTCAGCTGTGTTTTCCCAGAAACAGCCGCTCATATTGTTCCGTGATATATTCCCAGCTGTAGGCCGTGCGGATCCGCTTCTTTGCCTTTTCTCCCAGTTTCATCCGCTCTTCCCGCGACATCCCGTCCACACGGTCGAGAAGCGCGGACAGGTTCCCTTCGCTTTTATTCCAGTAGAGAGCCGCGTCTTTGGCCACTTCCCTGTTAAACCCCACATCAAAGAGAAGACTGACTTCCGTCGCTCCCAGCGCTTCCAGAAGGGAAGGATTTGTCCCTCCCACGGAGTGGCCGTGAATGTAGGCAAATGCGCCCTCGCGGATTTTTCTGACCAGCACCTGGTTATATTCCGACCCCGTAAAAACAATCCTCCCGTCGGCCCGGAAACCCAGCATTTTCTCCAGCTTTTCCAGGAGAGGCGGATTCGGCGTGCACATGACAGCCAGCTTCCGCTCCGTGCCGCACTTCATAAACTCCCGGAGCATGGTTTCAAAATTGTTTTCGGGAACAAATCTGCCTACAATCAGGTAATACATGTCCTTCCGGAGACCGTTTTTCTTCAGCCAACCGCTGTAAAGAGGGTCGTCATCCGGAAGTCGTGATCCGGACGTCTCCGACCCGTAGGCAATATACACCGTTTCCGGATGGTAAGCGGCATATTCCCTGCGGATATACTGCTCTATGCTCCTGCTGTCGCAGATCATCAGATCGGCGTTCTTCACCATGAGCCCTTCCGAATACTTCCAGTAGCGCTTCACGGGGAGACTCCATTTCTCTCTTTTCCACTCGTGCCCGTCCGGATTTACATAAATCACTCCGCCCAGTTTCCGGATTTCCTTCGCATACGGAGCAATGAAAGGTCCGATTCTGCATGCGAGGATATAAACCACCGCATCTTTGATGTCCCTGTGGGCGCGCAGGTAAGAGATCACGTATTTCAGCGCGCCCAGATCATAGAAGACCGCCATATAAGGCTTTGTCCCGCGCACGCGCACGGTAAAACATTCCGCTCCGTTGTAGAGAAAGTTCCCCTCACTGGTGCCCCGGCATGCGACATGGTACTGCACGGCATCGTCTGTCCTGTATTCCGTCAGCTTATCGACAAAGGTCTCAAAACCGCCGTAGGCAGCAGGGATTCCCTTGCTGCCTATAATAAAAACATGCCTTACGGCTTTCTTGCCTTGATTGTCTGCAGACACTGCCATGCTCTACTCCTTAAGCCCCAAATGTGGTCCCACCGCCGCATTCATTTCGCAAATATTACAGAAGTATTGCATTTTGCTCAAACGGTGGTAAAAATTATAACATATTTCTTTAAAACGATCTACATAAAACATTATGATCTTCATCCCTGTCAGGACTGCTCGTGCCCCATCACCGCATCAACCGAGGCCATGCAGGCGCTTCGGAAGCCGCTGCGCTCCAGTGCCGCGACGCCCCTGATGGTCGTCCCTCCGGGGGAACACACCTGGTCCTTGAGGACGCCCGGATGCAGACCTGTCACGGACTGAAGCTTAGCCGCACCGAGGACCGTCTGAGAGACGATCCGGTAAGCGGTCTCTCTGGGTATCCCGTATCTGACTGCGGCATCGGCATACGCCTCGATCAGGAGGTCGACAAAGGCCGGCCCGCACCCGCTTACAGCACCGCCGATCCCCATCAGCCGGGAAGGCAGCTCCGTCACATAGCCGAAATCTCCAAACAGTTCCATGAGGGCTTCCCGTTCACGGGGCTCAAGGGAATGCTCCTCTTCGAACAGAAAGACCCCTTCTCCCGCCATGGCCGGCGTATTCGGCATGATGAACTGGATGGAAACCGTTCCCGGGAGAGCATCCGAAAGTCTCTTGAAATCCCATCCGAGCGCGATGGAAAGAAGTGTTTTTCCCGCAAGCAGTCCGCGGATCTCCGAAAGCACGCCGGAAACCTGATACGGTTTGCAGCACAGTACGAGCGTATCACATCCGCGGACGAGCTCCTTTACGGAGTCCACGGGGTGAAATCCGATCCTCTCCGCGTTTTTTGCCAGCTTTGCGGCATCCGGCGCAAATGCACAGACCTGTTCTCTCTTCACTTTTCCGGACGAGAGAAAGCCGGCGGCCAGCGCCTGTCCCATATTGCCCATCCCGATAAATCCAAGCTTTTCCATCTGTTCCTCCCGGATCCTTAACTCTGCCCTTCCTTTTCTTTCAGTGACTCGATCAGTTCCTCGTTGACCTGCATGTCATCCGTCACCTCGATATCCTCCATGGTGATCAGAGACATATCTTCCGGAGTCGGCTCCGGGAGCAGCGCCACGCGGCCCGCCTGTTTTGTAATGACCTTTTCAAACAGGTTTCTCACTTCCCTCGCATTTGCGAAATTCTCTCTCTGCTCCATCTTCTTCAGGGTGATCAGCTCGCGGACATGCTTCAGGGCGTCCTCCTCCGCGGTATAATCATACTTCCTGCAGTTCATCTCGAAAATCGCCATCAGCTCATCGACGGTATAATCGGGAAACTCAATATATTTGTTGAATCTCGATTTGAGGCCGGGATTGGACTCGATAAATTTCTTCATCGGGTTTGTGTATCCGGCGACGATGACCACGAATTCATCCCGGCGGTCTTCCATGGCCTTGAGCAGCGTATCGATGGCCTCTTCCCCGAACGCGTCGTCCTTTTTGGAAAGGGAGTAGGCCTCATCGATGAACAGCACGCCTCCCATCGCCTTGCCGATCTGCTCCGTCGTCTTTAAAGCGGTCTGTCCGACATAGCCCGCCACAAGACCCGACCGGTCTGTCTCCACCAGCTGGCCGCTGCTTAAGACGCCGATCTTTTTGTAGAGCCTGGCGATGATTCTGGCAACCGTGGTCTTTCCGGTGCCGGGATTCCCCGTAAATACAAGATGCAGTGATACAGGAACCGATTTCAGGCCTTTTTCACGGCGGAGTTTCTGCACTTTCACAAAATCGACGAGATCCGCCACGTCCTTCTTGATGCTGTCGAGGCCGATCAGTCCGTTCAGCTGCTCCATCGGATCCTCTTCTTCTTCTTTTTCTTTTTCTTCTTTCTTCTCCTGCGCGCAGGCCTCCGTTCCGGCCGCCTGTTCCTCCTTCTCAGGGGCAGTCATCCCAGGAGTCCTGCCGCCGAACAGGGCCTGCGCTTCCAGGATGGCCTCATTCGCATGCCGCAGCGCTTCCTCCGTCGACGCGGCCGCCGTACCCTCCACCTTTTCCAGCTGACTCAGAATTTCCTCCTGTCTCTTCAGAAATTCGGAAAGACCCTCTGCCCCTTCTCCTTCCGGAATCAGGGGCTCACCCGTCTGCGGGTCGAAACGCGGCGTCCTGGCCCCGCTCCCGCCATCTTTCCCATTCTCTCCGCCGAAAAAGTCGCGGTAAATATCATTCATAAAATCACGGCTCATGCTTCACGTTCCTCCCCTTGACAAAGGGCACTATTGCCCGGTTTTACTCCGGATGTTAAAATAGGACTCAGACCGCATCCGCGGTCCTGCTGTTTTTTAATCTATCCGGGAGAATTTATATATGACTATACGCAGGTCACACCCGCTTAACGGGTTCTTTCAGCTGCTCCTCCACTCGCTCGCGCACCGGAAGCTTCTCGCTGCCGCGGGCGTTCTCGGCGCACTCTGTGCCGTCCTCCTCTCCGTCGTCCGCACGGGCGGCATGAAGAGCGCGGACAGCGAACCAGCCCTGGCTTATGAAGAAAGCGTGGCGTCCTATAAGCGCGCGCTCGAGAGCATTGATATCGGGATCCGGTCTTATCAGACCGCTCTTGCCGAGGAGGAGAGCTATCTCTCCGTCTCTCCCGTCATGCAGCTGAAGCCGTATCATGTATATACCGTCACGACGGTTTATGAAGTGAACACGACGGACGGCAGGCATTCGATTCCCGAACTGGAAGCTCTGGCCAGGGCGTTTGCCCGCTCCGTATCCGACACGTCTTTTCTTGAGAGCATCTCTGAACGCTTCGATATGGAGCCCAGGTTTCTGAACGAGCTGATTTCCAGGAAGCTGATCTCCGCCTCGGCGACCGTCACCAACGCCGTCAGAAAAAAGGGAACGAATCTGTCCGCTCTCAGCCTCCTCTCGGAAGACGGCACCACCTCCCGGTTCTCCATCACGGTGAAAGGAGACAGTTTCGATTTCTCCGACAAGTTTGACGAAGCGATCCGGGAATACCTGCTCGCGCTGCCGGATTCGTCCGATCTGGCGTGGTATCCGTGCACGCTCAGGGTCGTCTCCTCCACCAGGGCGGAAGCGATTGACCAGACACTTCGGAGCGGTCAGAAGGCCACATCAGACAGAATCTATGACTACACCGACAAGCTGGTCAAACTCGGGACGGCCCGCACCGGCTTTACCACCAGGTACAAACCGGCTGCGTCAGCCGCCCGCAGATCTGCCTTCAGCCGGATCAGCATCCGCGGCCTCATCACGGGATTCTGCGGCGGCCTGATCGGCGCCTGGCTTCTCACCATGCTGTGGTATCTGTGCAGCGGAATCATCTATTCCGAGGGCGAATTCCGGAGACGGTTCCCGGTGCGCCTCATTGCGGCGCCCCTCCCCGCAGACCAGGGAAATCCCGCCGGCCAGGCGGAAATCCTGGACACTCTCCTCCGCGGCCGTAGGTCTGTCATCCTGACGGGCACGTGCGCCGATGAGGAAGTCAGACAGAGAGCGGAAGAGATCATTGCCGGCTGTCAGGAATCGGGGGCAAGGCTTGCCTATTATCCGGATTTTCTCGCCAACCCGGATGCCAGAAGGCTTCTGCCGGATCTGGACGGTACGGTTCTCATCGAACGCTGCGGCCGCTCCCGCTGCCGTGATTTCGACAAGGAACTCCGGATCTTAAAGGATCTCGGCATCGACGTCATCGGGACAGTCCTGGTTTAACGTCTCTGCCTCATGTCTTCCGTCAGAAGACGGAACATGTCTTCAAGTCCCACGGACGGCTGCCAGCCGAGTGCCCGCAGCCGGCCCGTGTCCAGATTCATCCTGAGAACCGGTGCGTAGCCGTATGAAGCGGCGTTTCCGCTGTCTTCCACACGCACCCCGATTTTCCCTTCTCCGGGTCCTTCAGCGACCAGCCGGGCCATCTCCAGAACGGAACAGTACGTTTCTTCATTGGCCGCATTATAAGCAAGACCCGTTTCCCCTCTCAGGAGTACGGTCAGGATCGCCCGCACGGCATCCTCCGTGTACAGATAGCTCCTTCTGGTCTCTCCTTTCGTGTGCAGCACGATATCACGCCCTTCGAGAGCACATCTGGCGAACTCCGCAAACACTCTCCCGTCATCATACTCCACTCCCGGGCCGAAGGTCTGCGTGAGCCGGATCACTTTCGCGGGAACCCCGTATTCCGACGCATAGGACGCACACAGACTCTCGCAGAGCCGTTTTCCCGTCGGATAGCTGGCTCTCACCTGCATCGGATCGAGATCTGTTCCGTGCGTCTCGCTGATTTTTTCATCCGTCTCCGGCGTCCCGTAAACCTCCATGCTGGACAGATAGACAAATCCCCTGCAGGTATGCCTCCGGGCCAGCTCAAGCATGTTGAGCGTTCCCTCGACGGCAGTCCGGATCGTCTCGACCGGCCGCTCCACAAATCCTCTGCTGGAGGTCATGCTGGCTCCGTGAATGATATAATCGACACATTCATCCGTCCCCTGCCAGGATGCCACGTCGCCGATATGGAAGCGGAGCTGATCCTCCGGAATGCCCGGAAACAGCCTCTCCGCCTTCTGTCTGTCCCTGACGAGAGCCGCAATCCGCACCGGGCGGTCCGTCCGCGTGTTATAATCCAGTATGCTGCGGACCAGCGTCCTGCCGATCAGTCCGGTAGCTCCGGTGACAAAGACCGCCTTGTCTTCCAGCAGTTCAAATAATCTGTCAGGTGAATCCGTCATCTCTTCAACCTCCCGGCAATCTTCTTTCTGATACTCCTGTATTTCTTCTTCAGTCTGACTGCAGCGGACTCCGTGCCGTATTTCCGGGCCAGATATCCGAAGGGTTTCGAATAGAATTCATTCCAGAACCGGTAGCGGTCCGCCGGCTCCGGAAAGGGCGCCTGAAGCGGAGGCTGCATGCTCAGGGCAAGATCGGTTTCCCTGAAATCAAGCGCATCCGACACCTTCCGGAACATGGCATCCCCCTCCGGCGTATTCACCAGCACGAGGCTCACACCTTTGTTGTCGCTGAAGCCAGGTGCGGCCTTGTCGATGCCCCAGTAATCCGCGATCGTGATATCTCCGGGATGCATCACATCCTTGTAAGGACAGCTGAAACAGGAAGGGCGCAGAATCCAGTGCCCGTAAAACAGATTTTTGAAGACCGTGCTGTCGGTGCGGCTCCCGTCACTGAAATAAATGCTCTCCACATGGTCCTTCCAGCCGAAGTCCCGTTTATTTCTGAAATCCACGGAAACGGCTTTTAAGCCCCGCTTTTCTTCCTGCCACTGCAGGTATTTTTTCCAGGCCGCCGGACTCGGGACACCGTGGCAGACGATATCGACGCAAAAAAGGTTCTCCGGATTTCCGTTTAAGAAGCGCCTGAGCCCTGCAACCTGACAGGATGTCCCGGAGAACAGGACCTCTCTCCCGCTCTTCAGATCCTCCCTCACATTTCGGAAGATGTCGCCCAGATCGCTCTGTATATACTTTGACCCCCGCATGCGGTCTCTGTCAGCCGCGCTCTCCGCGCGCATGTGATACGCCTGAAAGTGTTCATCCAGAACGCATCCGTAGATGACCCCGCCCGCTGCCAGCCATTCATCGGTCAGCGCCGTAAAGATGCCTCCGGATCTGGATGCCATTCTCACATCCAGATCCCTGTGGCGGACCGCGTAAACAAGCGGCTCTTCAAACCGGTCCGCTTTGCAGCTCGTGTGTTTCTCCCGCTGGTCCGCCTTAAATGCGCACACCCGCTCACAGAGTCCGCATCTGATACAGCTGTCTTCCCGGATCACGGGATACAGGAACCCCTCCCTGTCGCGCTTCATGGATATTGCGCCGGCCGGACAGGCCTCAAGACAGGCCGTACACCCGCAGCAGGTCCTGCGGTCGGTATATAAGACGGGCACGGACTCTTTTTTCTGTCCGGCCCCGCTCTCCTTCATCATCATCTGTTTAAGCACCTTTCCCGTCTAAAAACATAGGTCCCGTCAGTCCGGACCGTAGATCTGGGCATTTTCCTTGGCTTCGAGAAGCGCCCTCATGGTGTAATAATCGTCCGGCGTCGTGATCTTGATATTCTCATACGGCCCGTCAATCATGAACAGCTCATAGCCGTAATGATTCATCATGGTGCAGCAGTCAATGAAATCCGTGATCCCGTCCGACAGCGCCCGCCTGTGCGCCGCCAGAATATCATGCAGATAGAATGCCTGCGGCGCCTTGGCCACTCTTGACTTCGCGCGCGACGGAACCTGTTCCACATGTCCCTCCTCATCCACCACGACGATCGTCTCCTTGACAATGCCCGCGGTGATGGCATTTCCGTGTTCTTTGACGCACGCGATATCCTCAGACAAAAGCTCCGGCGTAATGAGCGGGCGGACACCGTCATGGATCAGAACCAGCGCGTTCTCTTTTCCCGCCAGTTCCTCGGCGGCGCAGAGCCCGTTATAGATGGACAGCTGGCCGGTCGCACCGCCCGGCACGATCTTTCTGACCTTTTCGATCCTGAATCTGTAGAGATAATCCCGGAGGACGGGAATCCAGTCCTCGATGCACACGACCACAACCGCGTCAATCTCCGGATTGCGCTCAAAGTGCTCCAGTGTATAAATAATAATCGGTTTATTGTAGATCTCAAGGAACTGCTTCGGCTTGTCCTTCGAGCGCATTCTTTTGCCGACGCCTCCGGCGTAAACGACTCCGATATTCATAGCTTTCCGTACTCTCTTATGTTCTTTTTATATGGTTTTATGTCCCGCGATGACCTGCAGATACTCCCTCGACCGGGCGATTTCATCCGCCAGGCGCTCATCTGCATCCGCCCAGCGGATGGGCGATGTATCGAGCGGCCGGGCCCCCGCGTCAAGTCCCCGTTTCAGCAGTCCCGCGCTGTCAAGCAGGTTCAGAATTCTGTTGCTGCGCAGAACCCGCGTCTCCACAAAAAACTTTTTATGGAGAATGATGGAAAATGCCGTCGCGTGGAAGGAATTCGTGACCACGCACTCCGCGTGATCCAGAAGTCCCACGAATTCAGGCGGCGAAACAATCCCGGCATGGTGGAGATCCGGATGTCTGTACCACAGATCATAATCCGACAGATACAGAAGATCCTGCCCTTTCCGTGCGGCATATTCCCTGGCGAATGCAAGCGCCGGCAGTGCCCCCTTGCTCTGGCCCATCATGAAAAACAGCACATATGGTTTTCTCTCACGCCACTCCTCAAAGCTTCTCCACCGCTCCGGTGAAAACAGAAACACGGGATCCAGGGAAGAGCAGAGCGGGATATCCCCGGTCAGGCCCCGAAGGCCCGGGAGGATATCTTTCTCACGCACGGAGACGGCGCTGAAATGCCGCAGCCTGCCTGCAAGCCCCCGCAGTTCTTCCTCATCGAGTTCGGATTTGCCGATACTCGCGGCATAGGAGTAAGCGCGCGCGGGCGGCTGTACGAAATCGAGGAAGTAAGCCGGATCATCCCCGGTTATATCCGTATTCCATACCTGGTCCGATCCGGTCACGAATACGTCATACCCGCCGGCATTTTCCCGAAGCCAGGCGGCATCCCTCCCGGAGGGGCCGCTTCCGAAATATGTTTTCCGCGCGGCCTCGAAAACAGCATTTCTTTCTGCAGCCACGGGGTAGTCCAGCAGGAACCGGACCCCCTTTTTCAGCGGATTTCCTTTCTTCTTCAGGACGGCGGAAGCGCTGTTCCGCGCCTCGATCTGCGGGCTTCTGTAATCAATGATCTCCGCCTGCACGCCCTCCAGGTCATTCAGCGACTCCCGCAATGCATATGCCTGCAGGAATGCCCCGTAATTGCAGGCTCTGTGAAAAGTCAGAATTCCGATTTTTGTCATCTGTCCTCCGCTCCGTCAATCATCAGTGAACCTGTCCGGTACCCGATCCTTTTCTTTTCCGCCGGAAACACCCCCAGCGCCACCCTCTCCTCACAGCCTGTCTCGGAAACAAAAAACAGCAGTGAAAACGGAATCGGGTTGGATGACAGCCAGTCCATGGAACCGGTGATGAGATAAGACAGGATAGCCGCCGAAAACACCGCGCCCGCCGCGAGATCCGCGGTTCTCCGGACTCTCGGTCCCATCACGGCAAAGAGAATGATCAGAAGAATGAGGGCCGTGATTCCCCCGGTATACAGATTCTCCACAACCATGTTGTGGCAGTGTGTCTGTTCAATCTTCCGCCATCTGGTCAGCACGTCTTCAATACCGTTTCCCGAGACGGGATGGAGCCGGAAATACTGGAGACTTCTTCTCCAGATTCCCCCTCTGCCCGTAAAGTCGGCCTTTTTCCCGAAATACCCGGCGATTCTGTATGCGATGTCATTCCCGGCGATCAGCACCGGCAGAAGCTGCACGAGAAACCCGGCCAGCACCGCATTTCTGAAGCTGAACAGGGACAGAAGAGGCCGCATCCCCGGAAAAACACAGGTGATGACCACGGCCAGAGAAACAAGAAGAAACACCGACACGGCGATCAGGGCCGTAGCGGCAGTTTTGGTCAGATACATATAAAGCACAAACGAACTGTACAGGCAGAACCACAGCAGTGCGCGCCTGCTGTAATAAAGCGCATAGCAGAGCAGTGCGGCCATCACCGGCAGAAAATAATTGATCGAATCATTATCATATGTCAGGAAGTACCAGTTCTGCGTCGAATTGGCCATGACACGGCCCGCCAGAATGTAGACGGATCCGCTGCGCATGCCTCCGACTGTGTCGGAATAGATCAGAAACGTCAGAAACTGAAGGCCCGACATCGCGGCGCCGGCCACAATAAAGGCCCTCAGGACCGTCTTTCTGGACGCCGTGAGAAATGCCAGCTCCATCAGCGAAACAAACCCCACGCAGCGGATCAGGGCATACAGATCCAGCGTCCCGTTTTCGCTGAACAGGGAAGTTCCCGCATAGAACCAGAAAAAATAGAGAACGGCCGCCAGATACCGCCGGCTCACCCGAAACCCTCCGCTGACGAAGAGCAGGGCTTCCACCGAGAGGACCGTCACCATCACATAATACAGTTTCCAGGCCTTGCTGATCATGCCGGGCACCGCATAGGAAGCGGGCACATAAAAAGCAAGGAATCCGAGCGTAAGCAAGAGGCCGGATTCAGAGATCCTGATTCTTTTCATTCTTTTTCCCCCGGGGAAAGCAGTCCGTACAGGCACTGGAATAAGGTTTCTTTCACTCTTCGCTTCCTTGAGAGCTGTCCCGCCATGGCGTCTTTATAATACCCGCGCGCGGCCCGGACCGCAGCACCGGGCTTCATGCGGCGGAGTTCCGTCCGGGCGGCCGCATGCATGCAGGTCCGGTATTTGAGCGCTGCTGCTGCCGTATATTCGGGATAATACCGCCTGGTGAGTTCCACCATCTCTCTGCGCGCCAGGATCTCGGAGCGGCGGGCTTCCGCACTGATATCCGCATGGACCGCACTTCCGCCACGAATTCTGTAGTCATAGACAGGTTCCGTCTCCGCCTCGACAGACTGCAGGCCGCGGCACACCTCCAGCAGCCAGACCTGGTCCTCCCCGATCCGGTAGTCCGTTGAAAATACAGCCGGCTGTCCGTCCCTGATCAGACAGTCTCTCCTGAAATACTTATTCCACAGAACGCCGAGATAACTGTCTCTGCCCTGCTCAAGCGTCATTCCCGCGGCCGCTCTTCCGTCTGCCCCGGCAAAGGGCTTCCCCTGCCTCGTCTCCGTAATCCGTCCGCTCTCGTCCATTCTCCTGTGGCCGGCAAAGACGGCGGAGAGGGAAGGCGACTGCATAAAGTGGCCGGCAATCCGCTCGAAAGCAGTGTGAGGAAGCCGGTCATCCGCATCCGCAAAGCCGACGATTTCTCCCGTAACAAGCTTCAGCGCCGCATTTCGTGCCGCGCTGACTCCACCGTTCGCTATGTGATACACATGAACTCTGTGATCAAGCTCCTGCCACAGATCGCAGATTCTGCCCGTGCCGTCCGACGAACCGTCGTCGATCACGACGGCCTCCCAGTTCTGCCAGGTCTGGCTGCAGATGCTCTGCAGACACTCGCCGACATACCGCTCCACGTTATAAGCGGGCACAATCAATGATATCTTCAAATCATCCATATTGGATTTCCTTAAAAGCTTCCCTCATATTTTCTGCCGATAAACTTCGCCTTCAGAAATGCGCTGCCCTTCTTCCACCAGTTCACTTTCTCCATATGGATGAGAGGCAGCTCCATCATTTCCTCTTTCCGGAATCTTCCGCAGCGGAGCTGTTCACAGATCCAGACGTTAAAAATGATTTCGGAGACACGGCCGTAAAACCTGCCCTGGAAAACGGACAGTTCCTGATCATCCCCGATCCTTCTCTTCAGCTCAAACAGAATATCGAACAGCCATGTGCAGTATTCGTCGAAGAGCTCCTTCTCCATGATCATCATGTTGAACATGTACCCGGAAGTCCTGCGGAAAACCTGATCACAGCTTCCCAGGCAGGAGGGATACTTTTCGGCGATGATCCTTCTCGTCTCGTCCAGATGGCTCGCATAATGCGTATGGGCATAGTGGCTGTACAGCGTCTCGATATAGTATCTCCGCTTTACCGGTGTGAAGACTTTGATCCGTCCGAGATAAGGGCGGAGTTCCCTGTACGTCAGCACGCGGTCCCATTTGCTGCCCCGCCGCTTCATCGTGAAGTGGCGTCTGTAATGGACAAGCCCCACGTATCTGGCATCCAGGTTTTTCCAGGCCCAGTACAGCCCCGTCAATTCGCAGAATGACGGATTCAGTTCGGATATATTATCACCGGTATTATCTTTTCGAAACCCGATATCCAATTCCTTGCCGTCCGGATCCAGCTTGCCTTCAGCGCCCACATGAAGCGGCAGGTACATGGGATCCGCCGGCATTCTGTACGGTTTATGTGCCGCGATAACAATTTTCACGGGCGGTCTGTGTCCTGTCATCCGATCTCTCTCCCTGACAACTCTTTTTCAGCACATTCAAGTGCCGCACCGATCACCTGATCCATGTCATAATAGCGGTATTCGCCGAGGCGGCCGCCAAATACAACCTTTTTGGTGCTTTCACTCAAGTCTTTGTACTTGCGGTAAAGACTGCTGTTTTTCTCGTCATTGACGGGGTAATACGGCTCATCCCCGGGCTTCCACTCCGAACTGTATTCCCGGCTGATGACCGTCTTCGGAAGCGCCCGTCCCTTTTCGTCAAGTCCGAATTCAAACCACTTATGCTCGATGATCCGGGTCCAGGGCGTCTCCCTGTCCGTGTAATTCACTGCCGCATTCCCCTGGAAATTGGGAATCGGCAGGACTTCGGTCTCAAATCTGACCGATCTGTATTCGAGCGGACCGAAACGGTAATCAAAAAAGGCATCGATCGGCCCCGTGTAAATCACCCGCCCGGCAAGTGCGTCCAGGGATTCCCTGTCTGCCAGATAGTCCGTATTCAGGCGGACCTCTATGCCGCGGAGAAGGTTCTCCGCGAGCTTCGTGTAGCCGCCCACCGGAATTCCCTGAAAGAGCGCGTTGAAATAATTATTGTCAAACGTCAGCCTGACGGGAAGTCTCCTGATAATAAAGGCGGGAAGCTCCCTGCAGTCCCTGCCCCACTGTTTTTCGGTATACCCCTTTACAAGCTTTTCGTACAGGTCCCGCCCGATCAGGCTGATGGCCTGTTCTTCGAGATTCCGCGGCTCTCCCGTGATCTCCTTCCGCTGCTCCTCGATCTTCCGGGAAGCTTCCTCCGGTGTCACGACTCCCCACATTTTATTGAACGTGTACATGTTGAAAGGCAGGGAGTAGAGTTCGCCTTTGTAATTTGCCACGGGTGAGTTGGTAAATCTGTTAAATTCCGCAAAACGGGTGATATAATTCCACACCTTTCTGTTATTCGTGTGGAAAATATGGGCGCCGTACACATGCACGTTGATGCCTTCCGTCTTTTCCGTGTAAATATTGCCCCCCACATGAGGACGCCTGTCGATCACAAGGACCGACCGGCCGGCATCCGTAAGCTGTCTCGCACAGACAGCTCCGAAAAGGCCCGCTCCCACAATCAGATAGTCGTACATACTGTTTCCTTTCTGCCTCATTGACGTCCCTGCGTATCCGGTCAGATAACCACCACGCCGAGCACTTCCACGCCGAGATCCCGCATCAGCTGCAGTTCTTCCTCCAGGGCCGCATAGGATGTGACCGCTTTCTGCTCCAGCAGTATGGCGCCGTCAGCTCCTTCCGTACCTTTACGGCTGTCCGGATTGATCAGAAATCCGGGACGGAAATCCAGCCTGGCCCGCTCTTCCGCCGCCACCGAATCCCTCACCTTCGGCACGGTTGCCGCCAGGGTATCTTCCGCCAGACTTCCGGTCACCACCACGCGCTCTCTGCCGTGGATCGCATTTTCGATATTGGCAGCCGTAATCCGGAGGCACATGTCCTCTGTTCTGCCATCCGTATCCGGGCTTGCTTTTCTCCTGATCAGACGGTCCAGGGCTAGTCCCTTTCCGCCGCTGCCGCTGAAGACTCCCAGGATCCGGAGACCGTACCGCTCCCGCAGATCCCGTCCCGACTTCACCGTGCTGCCGTGGCAGTAGAAAAGGCCGAGCAGGAATATGCTTAAGATCAGTCCTCCCAGGAAACCGACAGCCGCGTATTTAGGCGTGCTTCTCTGCACCGCCTGCCCGAGGGCGGCGCTGCCGCTCTCGTACTTTGTCACGAAATTTTCCCTGTTGGTCGCGGCCTTGACGAGCTTGTCAGTATAATCATAAATCCGGTCCCAGACAGCCTTCTGGTTGGCCCTGTATGCGCGGTTGACCTTCTGTACGTGAGTTCTGGAGCGCATTTTGATCGTATGCTTCACGTAGCCCAGTTCCCCGTTGATCTCCGTGAAATGTTCTTCGATGGCGCTGCTGATATCATCCGCAAACTCCTGTTCTCTGCCCAGAACCTCGATCGTCAGATAATAAGCCGTGGCCGGCTCGCCGGAACCCTCCTCCGTCTGAGCCGTGCCTTCTGCATCTTCGACGGTTTCCGTGCCGGCCTGCGTGCCGCTCATGGTCGACATGAGACTCACATCATTCGTGCTGGACAGGATCAGCTCCGCTATATACTGCGTCTCGGTCTCATACTTTTCGGCGATTTTCCCCAGAAAATCGGCGTCCACGGCCTCCGCCGCATACGCCTGCCCGAGCGAAAGAAGATCACTCTCGGCGCTGTCGGCGGTCCTGGAACGGATCTCATACTGCGTCGAGGTCACATACAGGTGATACGGATCAAGCTGCATGAACAGGGAATTCTCCAGATATTTCTGCTCTTCGGTCAGAGCCGCCTGATATCTGGCGATTCCTTCATCGATGGATTTCAGTGCATTCTCATAGTAGTCCGCGGATTCCGCCGCTTCCTCACCGGAGGCCTCGCTCCTGTTCCTGAGTTCCGAATATGCACCCGCCAATACCCCGCAGAGAAACGCACAGAGAAGGATCAGCCGCCAGTGCAGCATAATATTCCAGAATACATCCGGCAGATCAATCACAGGTTCCTTATAGACAGAATCGTTCATACCCAAGCGTTCTCCCACAATTCTCAAACTGCCTTAAGAGAAGGCAGCTCACAAAAGTACATATTCAGATTATTTTACCATTTTATGATCACGCCCGCAATAGCAGACAGAATGAGGGGGAGCAGGGCCCTCTCCCGGCTCCTCTCCCCCCTCATTCCTTATCCGACTTCATCATAAGCGATTCCGTCATCACTTTCATAATACGTATCATCATAGGCTTCACCGTTTTCGTCTGTGGTGTAGCCGCCGTCTTCCTCATACTCGTAGGAATCATACCCGCCGTCTTCATCCGCCTGCAGTTCCAGGGAATTCTCGAGATACTCGTAGTACTCTTCCTCCGTGCCCTCGTTATCCGTCTCTCCGCCGGTATACGTCTCGTTGTGAATCTCCGTCACGTGGTTTTCCCTGTCGTAGATCACGACCGGCGTCGACTCGGACACGTTCTCATAAATCTTCTTTACGGCCGAATAAGGCGTATTGATGCAGCCGTGGCTGCCGTCGTACAGCCAGATGTCCCCGCCGTAGTCGTACTCGCCCCTCCAGGAACTGTCATGAATGGCGATCCCGTTATACATGATGGCCATCACATAATTGGCATACGATTCGCCGTAGCTGCCCCTCATGGTGTGATCCTGCAGTTTCTGCAGAATACAGAACACGCCGGGAGGCGTCGCTCTGGTCGGTGTGGCGGTTCCCGACACGATCGCCGTATCCGAGAACAGTTCTCCGTCCTTATAGAACCACATATGCTGCTGGTCAAGGCTGATCTCGATGTATGTATTGCCGAAATCGCCGCCCAGGTCATCCCGTTCCCTGCCGTAGCTGGTCCAGTCCAGCGCCACCGTCTGGGTCGTCCCGGACATAATGGCATCCCTTATGATGGCCGCGCTTGTCTCCTGATTCATCTGATAGCCGAAATTGTCGTACGCGCTGCCTCCGACCGTCAGAACATCTCCCTCATATGTTTTGAACTGCCTCGTGCGGCCGTAGGTGTTATATTCGTCCGCAAGCTGCGCCGTATATTTGATGACCGCATCAGAGCTGATGTTGACATCCGTGCCGTTCACCGTCATCCAGTCCAGGAAGACCGATTTGTCGATAACGACGGATTTCCCGCCTTCCATGTAGGCAGTGACAACCGTATTCTGCACCTTGTCCGCTGCCGCGAAGGAGGCCTGCAGGTCCTGATTGTCCGAGCGCAGCCCGGCCTTCAGGTAGCAGCCCTTTTCCTCCAGGCTGACTTCGCCCGCTCCCGCATTGACCGCTTCATTCAGCACGCCGAACACCTTCTCCTCATCGAGTCTGGTGCCGTCGTCTTCGGGATGGATCGAATAGCCTTCCGCCGTCTTTTCCAGGAAGGCGTCCGAAGGATCCCTGACCTCCGGTCCCGAGATGCAGTTCAGGGAATTCATCTCCTGCCGCAGCTTCTCTTCGTCATACGCGAACCCCTGCATGGTCTCAATCAGCGTGTGCCTGAAATATGTGACCGGCCACAGGAAATAATCCTGGTCGTCGATCAGCTGCTGAAACGACATGTTCGAGGTCAGATGATAGCCGATGTCGTCATAGCTGATCTCTTCCTCTCCCCCGTTCATCTCGTGTATCTTCAGAGTCCTGCCCATATAGGTAGTCTTGAAGAAAGCCTCTGCCTCAGCTGCATCCATGTGGCTGTATTCCACGCCGTTCACTCTCGTGTTCGGGAGGAACCTGCCGTAGAGCAGATACCAGCCGGCGCCGTATGCCGCCGCAAGCGTGATGATGAGGATAATCAGCAGTGCCCTCAGGGCCTTGTTTTTTTTCTTTCTGCGTTTTTTACTCTTCTTTGCCATAATCCGCCCGACCTTATCCGTTTTAAGCTGCCGTTTTGCTTAAAAACGGCTCACGATTGATGCTCTTCCTTCAGCACACCCGACAGATCCGCTCTTCTGCAGTTTTCCTCCCCGAGGAACCGTTTCACCTCGTCCAGTCTGCGGATGCCTTCCTCTCTGCCGAGATCATAAACTCTCTGCATTTCGGCAGGATCATGCTCCACTCTCCGGATCTTCAGCGCCTCCCGGGGCCGGATCACGTATGCTCTCCCCGCCTCTTCTTCCTTCCTGACGTAGTCCAGCTGCCGGTTATACATGACATGTCTGCCGGCAAGCGCGTCCGTCAGCCGGGGATATTTCCTGTAGGCGAGCCGCATGACGGGAAGCAGGCTGCTGTCCGGCTTTTTCACGTATCCTTCCGGCTGCGTGAGAATGACAACGTTCCTGTCATAGCCCAGCTTCCGGAACTGCTTCAGCGGAATCGAATCCGAAATCCCGCCGTCGAGCAGCTCGTAACCGCCCGCCTTCACAATCCCCGACATCAGGGGCATGGACGCGGATGCCCGCATCCACTCGAGTTCCTCGTAATCAAGGCTGTCCGAGCGGTGATAGACCGGCCGCCCTGTGCGGACGTCCGTACAGACAAACCAGAACTCCATCGGATTCCGGCAGTATGTCTCCTCATCCATCACATCCAGCCGCTGCGGCAGCAGATGATAGTCAAAATACGCGCCGAACAGGTCTCCCGTCTTCAGAAGGGATCTGACACCTGCATAACGGGGATCCCTGGCAAACCGCTTATTATAACGGATCACTCGTCCCGGCTGCATCGATTTGTAGTTGCAGCCGAAAGCGGCGCCCGCGGAGACTCCGATGGCCCCGTCGAAAACGATCCCCTCCTCCATCAGCACATCTGTCACGCCGGCGGAAAACAGGCCGCGCATGGCGCCGCCTTCCAGCACCAGTCCTCTTCTCAACGTTCTCTCTCTTTCCGCGTCCGCGTATAGAAACCGGACGCAATAAAACCGTTCTCAGTCCTCGGCCAGAACCCTGGCCGCATCGGATGCCGCGGGAACAACCGGTGCGGGGGAAGCTTCGCCGCCGCTCTCCGTTCCCTCCGCGGGCGCTGCCGCTTCCGCGGACGAAGAAGAGCTCTCCGTGTTTTCCGCTGCTCCTCCGGGCGCATGCCACGGATTCAGCGGATCCGGATCCGTCGGATCCCATCCTCTTCTGGCCTCGTCCGACGTATCGAGGACGACAGGCTCCGGTCTGCCCAGAGGCCCGGGATTTTCGGCATCATAGATACAGCACGGGAACCCGGGAGGACAGTTGTCATAAATCCACTTCACGTCCTCCACGCACATGCGGATACAGCCGAGACTCGCGGGAGTCCCCAGAAGATTGAACTCCTCATATTCCAGATCGGCGGGATTCTCCGTGTTATAAGGCACCGAGTGAAACAGGATATGTCCCTGGATCCTTGTCGCATACTGGCCCCAGGAATCCTCATAGAGATAGCGCCAGCGGTATCTCTCCTCCGTGACGAAACGTCCCTCCGGAGTCGCGCTTCCGGTACTGACCAGGCACGCTTTCACCGGCACCGTATAGGCGCCGCTCTGATCCGCCTGATAAATCGTGGCCACATTCTGCGCCCTGTTGACCGCCACCAGATAAGGCTGGGCAGCCACGCCCGAATTGTCCCAGTAAACCGGATATGCCGATCCGTTGTGCTGTGCGATATTGTCGGCCACGGTGATGACACGTTCCTGGGACGTGCTGTTTCCGAGTGCGTCCCCCGCCGTATAAGTGATTGTCGTCACTCCCGGGACCGACGTGTCCACGGTCTTCACGTCGCTGGAAAGCTTCGGATGATCATCATCATTATCCCTGACGGAGACCCCTTCCATCACATCAAACTTGTCTCCGGTGCGCAGAACCGTATCTACGGCCCCGTAGATCCGGGGCGGTTCGGCATCGGGCGCCTTCGCGATGACCTCGACGGTCGCGGACACCACGTTTCCGCTGTTGTCCGTCGCCAGAATCTTTACATATTCAGAAGTTTCCCTGCTGAATACCTTTTCCGTGCTGCCATCCTCGAACGTCACCGTCAGGTCCGAGATATCGCCCGCGTTCCTCACAAAATCACCGACGGGCGCAGGCGTGTTGAGCCCGATGATATAGGGGCCTTCGATCACGGACAGGGTCGGAGGCGTCGTATCTTCCACATGGACATTGAGTACCGCACGCTTGCGGTCATTGTGGGAAAACATCTCCACGATCTTCTCGATTTCCGGCTCCCGCAGCGTGTAAGTCACCTGATAGTCTCCCGGCACTTCCGTGTTGACCTCCGACGCATCAATCATCAGGTCATCCTGTGAAGCATGCTCGATCGTGCAGGGAACAGCGGCCGGGTCAAAGGAATCCCCCGCCTCGACGGTCACTGAATCTCTTCCGAGCATAAGGGCAGGTCTCGATGTAATCGCCCACAGCGCAACAAAACCCGCCGCTGCCGCACACAGAATCAGTGCGGCAAGCAGAAGTGCCAGGAAAAAGGCCGCGGCCCCGCTTCGTTTCTTCTTCTGTTCCATATTCCCCCGTTATATTCAATCTCAAAAATGCGCCGTCATCTAAAAAGCAGCGCGGTCTGACAGATATCACTTGCCAAAAACAGGTATCAATCATCTTATCCCGATCCGCCGAGAAAAGCAATACTTTCACGGTGAAATGTCCCGTACCCGCCGCGGCCCAAATCTGTCAGGAAAGGCGTTTCATCTCGGGCAGGACCGTCAGAATCATCGTCAGGAAGCAGGCGCTTCCCCCGATAAAATTGGAGACCGGTTCCGCACAGAAGACGCCGTCCGTGCCTAGGAGTCTGCCGCCGACGGAGAGACGGGGCAGAAGAAATGTCAGCGGGATGACAATCACGACCTTGCGGAAAATACTGAAAAAAATCGCATGCTTCTTCTTGTTCAGCGCCTTGAAGGCCGTCTGTCCCGAATACTGCAGCGCCTGGAATACAAACGCGAAAAAGTACAGATGCAGAGCGCGGACCGCTGCCGCGTCCAGAGCTCTGTCCGACGCGAAGATCCGGATAAAGAACAGCGGTTTCCAGGTAATGACCGCCCAGATGACTGCCGTATAAGCCACGTTCATGAAGGACATGAGGCGGATCGCTCTCCAGACGCGGTCGCCCCTCCCCGCCCCGTAATTATAGCTGATCACCGGGGAGGCCCCGTCGCTCAGAGCGAGACACGGCGTATCCAGGATCTGGCGGATGGATGCCGTGATGGTCATGACGGTGATATACAGATCGCCACCGTATATGCGGAGCATATTATTTGCGGCCGCCGTCACCATGCCGTTCGTGATCTGCATGACAAAGGAGGAAGACCCGAGAGTCACGATATCGAGAAAGCGCTTCCCGGATTTCCGGATTTCATCCGGCGCAAGAAAGGTGAGGCGAATAATTCTCCTGTCACGCATCAGGAAATGCAGGGCAAAGAGGCAGGAACACATCTGGGAGATGACCGTCGCCAGCGCCGCTCCCCTCACGCCCATGCCGAGCACAAAAATAAACAGCGGATCCAGCAGGATATTGATTCCGGCGCCCGTCACCACGGTCAGCATGCCGATTCCCGGAAATCCCTGCGCGTTGATAAACGGGTTCATGCCTGTCGCCGCCATGGAAAAAAAGGTTCCGGCAGCATAGATTCTCAGATAAGGCAGGGCATATTCGAGGGCCGCATCCGAGGCTCCGAAGACCCGGAGCACCGCTTCCCCGAAAAGAAGCAGCAGTCCCGTCATAACCAGAGACGTCACGGTCAGCAGAAAAAAAGCCGAGGACATCAGTCTGCCCGCCTCTTCTCTCCGGCCGCGCCCGAGCTCGATGGCAAACAGCGGTGCGGCGCCGCCGCCGTACAGATTCGTAAATGCCGCGATAATCGAAATCACCGGGAACACGATCCCCACGGCCCCGAGTGCCGCCGTGCCGCTGCCCGGGATCCGCGCAATATAGATTCTGTCCACGATGTTATAGAGCAGGTTCAGAATCTGCGCCGCCATCATGGGCAGCGCCTGACGCAGAATATTCCGCGTCAGCTGATCACTGCTGAAATCGACCTGTTTCATGTTCCCTCCGACCGGACAGCAAAGAAACGCCGCCGTGCATCAATAGCCCGGCGGCGCTGTCCGTTTTTTCAAATCCCGCATTGCCGGTCCGTTTCAGGCCCGCTCTGCGTTCCACTCCTCAAAATGCTCAGAGAAGCTCTTTGTATTCGCGTATACATCACCGGCAAAAACAGCCGATCCGGCGACGATCACATTGGCCCCGGCTTCCAGGACGACATCCACGTTGTCCCGCTTGATGCCGCCGTCCACTTCGATATCCGCGCGGATTCCGTTCTCTTCAAAGTACGCCCGCATTTTTCTTATGCGGTCCGTGGATTCCGGTATGTACTTCTGCCCGCCGAATCCCGGTTCCACCGTCATGATCAGCAGCATGTCGATGTCGCGGACGAACGGCATGACCGCATCGAGGGACGTCCCCGGCTTGATCGAGATGCCCACCTTCTTTCCGCATCCGCGGATGGCTTCGATCACGGCAGCGGGATCTTCAGCCGCTTCAAGATGGAACGTAATGATGTCGGCTCCCGCATCCGCCATGCGCTGAATATACCGCTCCGGATGAAGCACCATGAGGTGGACATCAAATACCTGGCTTGTACACGGACGGATCGTTTTGATGACGGGATCCCCGAAGGAAACCTGCGGCACGAAATTGCCGTCCATCACGTCGATATGCACATATTCGGCGCCGCCTCTTGCGGTCTCTTCAATCTGTTCGCCCAGAATGCGGAAATCAGCCGATAAGATTGATGGTGCAAACTTAATCATATTCTTTTGTAACCTCCCTGTCAGGTGGATCTTTCAAACAAAGAGCCCGTACCGGCTTGTCCCGGATTATTTCACCTGGCCGTAGTATGCGTTTGCGCCGTGTTTTCTGTAGTAATGCTTGTCCTGAAGTTCCTGCGGAGCCGGCTCCACTCTCGGATTGATGGTCTCTGCGCGGAGCGCCATCTTCGCCACTTCTTCGAGCACGACCGCGCTGTGCACGGCGTCCACGCCGTCTTTGCCCCAGGTGAAGGGGCCGTGGTTCTTGCAGAGAACGGCGGGAACCGCCTCATAATCTCTCTTCAGGCGCGCAAATTCATTGACAATCAGGTGGCCCGTATTCTCTTCGTAAGCCTCCTCGATTTCTTCAGCCGTCAGACATCTGAGGCAGGGGACATCGCCGTAGTAATAATCCGCATGTGTGGTTCCGTAGCACGGAATGCTGCGGCCGGCCTGGGCCCAGCTCGTCGCGAACGGAGAATGCGTGTGCACGACGCCGCCGATTTTATCCCACGCTTTGTAGAGCTCCACATGTGTGGGCGTGTCGGATGACGGGCGCAGCTTTCCTTCCACGACTTTTCCGTCCAGGTCGACGACGACCATATCGTCCGGAGTCATCTTGTCATAATCCACGCCGCTCGGCTTGATCACGACGAGTCCGCTCTCTCTGTCGATCTCGCTGACATTTCCCCAAGTAAACGTGATCAGTCCGTATTTCGGAAGCAGCATGTTGGCTTCATATACTTTTACCTTCAGTTCCTCAAGCATAATTACTCCTTTCCCGGCCCTTCCGGCCGGAAGACAACTCCGTCTTTTCAGATGCCCAGTTCTTTCCCCGCAGTCTCGATCTTGTCCCGGAGGAAAGCGGATGCGGCAGAGATTTTCTCCAGATAGTTTTCGGTTCCCTTCTGATGCCAGAACTCGCCCGTGAAAGTCCTCACGCCCATCTCCAGTCCGGCGCGGATGCATCTCACATATTCCGTATGTCCGGTCGGATCACCGAAATCCATGTCCCTGTAGAGGCCGGGCTTCGTCTCCTTCAGATGAATGGCAAAGATATGTCCCGCACCGAGCTTCAGGTCATCGACCACGTCGTGGCCGTACAGCACCGCTGCATTCTTCAGATTGCCGATGTCCGGATAGACGCCGAGCCACGGGGAACCGACTTTGTCCACATAGGCCATGGTCTTCTTCATGGTATCCATAAACGGCGTTTCCATGGTTTCAAAGGCAAGCACCACGCCCCATCTGGCCGCATAATATGCTGCGTCCGTCAGGTTCTCGAGGAACCACGCGCGCGTATCTTCGTCGCCTTCCTCATAGTATACATCATATCCGGCCAGCTGTATAATCGAAATTCCCGCGTTGACACAGAATTCGATCGCCTTCCGCATCATCTCCACGGAGCGCTTTCTCGTAGCTTCATCATGAGACCCGAAGGGCCACTTTCTGTGTCCGCTGAGACACATGGTCCGGATGGGCACCTCCGCCGCTCTCGAGAGGACGGCGAGTTCTCTCTGTTTTTCCGCGGACCAGTCCAGACGCTCCTGTCTCCAGTCCGTCTCGTCGATACTGATCTCAAACCGGTCGAAGCCGCATTCTCTCGTGATATCAAACATCTTCGGAAAACTCATGCCGACCGGGATGGCTTTCTCGTAAAGACCTAATGAATATTCCATCATTTCCCCCTTTTTTACAGGTGTTCAGGACATAAAGGTACGGACCGGACCTCACTCCGTCACGGTATAAAGCGCAACTTCACTGATTTCGCGGTTCGTGGCGACGATCACGTCTTTTCCTTCCCGGCTGACGAAATGCATCGCGTTGGCGCAGCCGGTGTTCTCGTCGATCAGATCCGTCCTGTAGTCGCCCGCTTCCGCATCCCAGGAGACAGCAATGGTTTTGCGCGTGCCTTTTCTCCATCCCACAATCCACGTCGGACGGCCGGCGATCTCGCATGCCCAGGTCGCGTGAATCATTTCCGTGTCTTTCTCGGGGCCCGCAAGCTTCCACTGCGGCACATAGTTTCCGAATTCATCCAGGTGATAAATGACGAGAGAATTTCCGTGGAAGGGGCTGATGCAGCCGAGCTCCGCTTTTCCGTCTCCGTCAAAATCGATAAGCACGGAATCACTGGAGGGCACGCTGCTGATTTCCGTCACTTCCCAGTCGGCGCCGAGTACCGCGGGCGGCTCGATCATAAATGTTCCCTGTTCGCATCCGATGAGGGCGGCGTCATGTCCGCCGCGCTGCAGCTTGCAGAACCCGTGGTTCTGAAGCATCTCGTCCATCACCAGGGTCATCTCCAGCGGATTCTCATCATTGTAGGGAGTCAGATCCGCCGGCAGAACAGCCCCGAAGCATGCGCCCGGGAATCTCCAGTCATTCTTATATTCATGTCCGGTCTTGAGCGCGCAGGCCAGCAGATAATTCACGCCTCCGCGGCGCAGGATGCCGAACCTGTGGACGAACGGTACAACCGCGAGCGTGCGTCTCTCCCAGTCATTTGCCGCCTTGCGGGTCACGATCACGATCTTCGCATTCAGAGAGTCATTGGGAGAATAGAAATACTCCGTCGCAAGGAACTGTCCGTCAGCTCCCGGAACCGGCGTCATCGTCATCACTCCGCCCGGTTTTTCCCACACGGTCTCCAGTTTCGTGCCGTCCTCGCTGAACAGATAGCAGGGATCGTCCTTTTCCGCCGCCACCAGGAAGCAGTGCTCTCCCTGAAACGTCAGGTCGGAAATCGCATAGCACTTATTCAGGTCAGAGATCACTTTCTTTTCAAATTTCATGGTTTCGTATCCTCCTTAACTCCGGCTGTTCACTAACGCATCAGTCGTGCCGGCATGGGTCCGCGCGGAAGTCCCCCCCCCGAAATGAACATATAATCAATCATAAATGGTCGGCTTTGTACACTTTCCCCCGGCATCCGTCTGATTGTCATTATAGTATGCACCTTTATCTAAATCAAGTCAAAATGCGCCGTGAAACTACAGCAAAGTAACAAAACGCCCCCGGGTTCCCCTCTCTGATTTTTCGTCAGTTTTACCATGTATTCGGGCTGTTTTTCCGCCCTTCCCCGGCATTTCCCGCAAGGAATCCGTCAAACACGCGCTTTTTTTATTATTTCATATTTGTGCAATATGACGTTTCCGCCGCTCCAAGTCGCTCATATAAAGAGAAATTGTTCATTTGCTCATTTTGAAATGAACAATTATCATTGTGCTTTTTTCGCCGCAGGTGTATATTTTAGAAAGAGTCTATTCAACTTATAAGGAGGTAGCAGGATGAGCAAAATCTCAGAAATGACCAGAGAAAGCTGGATCATGAGCACCTTCCCCGAATGGGGCACCTGGCTTGTCGAGGACATCGAAAACGAGGTCGTTGAGCCCGGCAATGTGGCTATGTGGTGGCTCGGATGCACAGGCATCTGGTTCAAGACTCCCGGCGGCGCCAACATCACCATCGACCTGTGGTGCGGCAACGGCAAGCGCACACACGGCGACGGCAAGATGAAGGTCGGCCACCAGATGGCAAACATGTGCGGCGGCAGACTCATGCAGCCGAATCTCCGCAACGTTCCCTTCGTCATTGATCCGTTTGCATTCAAGCAGGTGGACGCGGTTCTCGCGACACACTATCACCAGGATCATATGTCCGCGGAATGGGCGGCTCACGTCATCCAGAGCGGCATGACAACCACAGATGAAAACGGCAAAGAGATCCCCGTTCCGTTCATCGGACCGGCCAAGTCCGTAGAGACATGGGTGAAGTGGGGCGTCCCCGAAGACCGCTGCGTCACCGTCAAGCCGGGCGACGTCATCAAAATCAAGGACATCGAGATTGTCTGTCTCGACAGCTTTGACCGCACCTGCATCGTGACGACGGATTCCACGGGACCGGACCGCGAAGAGCTGACAGGCAAATGCCCGACGGATATGGATGAAAAGGCAGTCAACTATCTGCTGAAGACACCGGGCGGCAACATCTACCACTCCGGCGACTCTCATTTCTCCATTTATTTCGCAAAGCACGGCAAGGATCACGACATCGACGTCGCGTTCGGCTCCTTCGGCGAAAACCCGATCGGCATGCAGGACAAGATGACCTCCACGGATATTCTCCGCATGGCTGAAAACCTGCAGTGCAAAGTCGTCATTCCGATTCACTGGGATGTATGGACCAACTTCCAGGCAGACTGCGAAGAGATCAAGCTGCTCTATGATTTCAAGAAGGACAGAAACGAATACAAGTTCCATCCGTTCTTCTGGCAGGTGGGCGGCAAGTACGTCTATCCGCAGGACAAGGACAAGATTTATTATCATCACCGCAGAGGGTTTGAAGACTGCTTCGAACATCCGCAGAACATTCCTTATCGTTCCTGCCTGTAAAGCGGCTTGAACGTATTTCAGAAAGGAGAATCTTACATGGCATCAGTTCTGCAGACAATTGTGGAAAAGAAGCACTACAGATTCATCGACGGGGAAGGCGTTACATGGCAGGAGGCAGTCCGTCTCAGCGCGGAGAGTCTTGTAGCCGACGGCACGGTTTCCGCCGATTATTACAAGCAGATCGTAAAATGCATCGAAGAGTACGGCCCCTATGTCGTATTCGATCACAACGTGGCCATGCCGCACACAACCCGTGACGCCGAAGGCGCTTTCGGCACGGGCGTCGGCTTTATGGTCAGCGAGAAGATGATCGATTTCGGCACCGACGAAGACGGTGAAAAGAAAGAAGCCAATCTTTTCTTCACTCTCTCGGCCGCTGACAACGATGCGCACATGGACAACATTGCCCAACTCTCACAGATTTTCATGAACGACGAACTTCTGGATGCCCTGGCCAAGGCACGGACGCCGGAAGACATTCTCGCGGCAGAAGCCGCATACCCCTGTGAAGAGGAATAATTCTTCGTCAATATAATTATTATCAAGGGAGATCAGTATGCAAATCTTAAACGCTATCTGGACATTTTTTGCGACATATATTCTGCAGAAAGCCCCGTATATGGTCGGTTTCCTGACTCTGCTCGGCTACTGCCTGATGGGCAAGAAATGGTATGACACTCTGGCCGGTACGCTGAAGGCCATCATCGGTATGCTCATCCTGAATGCAGGCTCCGGCGGACTGACCAGCAACTTCCGCCCCATCCTTGCAGGCCTCAAAGAGCGCTTTAACCTGACAGCCTGCGTCATCGATCCGTATTACGGACAGAACGCGGTTACAGCGGGTGTGGAAGAAGTCTTCGGAAAGGGCTTCTCACAGGCGATGACCCTTCTTCTCATTGCATTCATCGTCAATATCCTGCTCGTCCGTTTCAACAAAATCACAAAGTGCCGCACGCTCTTCACGACGGGCCACGTACAGGTGCAGCAGGCAGCCACGGCTTACTGGCTGATCATGTTCGCAGTTCCGGGCCTTCTGAAGAACAACGTCGCGCTGATGGTCGTCATGTCCGTCATCCTGGGCGCTTACTGGGCAGTCGGTTCCAACCTGACCGTCAAGCCGATGCAGGAACTCTCCGAGGGCGCAGGCTTCGCCATCGCTCATCAGCAGATGTTTGGTATCCGCCTCTCCTATTTCCTCGCTGACAAGCTGTTCGGCGACAAGGGCGGCAAGCGCAAGGTCAAGAAAGTCGGCGAAATGGAAATGCCGGGCTTCTTCTCCATCTTCAATGAGAACATGGTTTGTACCGCAATCCTGATGACTGCATTCTTCGGCGTCATCATGGCTATCATCGGCAAGCCGTTCTTCGTCGAGAGCGGAGCTACGACAGAAGGTGAAAACTTCGTATTCTACTGCTTCAACACATCCCTGCAGTTCGCCGTTTATCTGGCTATCCTGCAGCTCGGTGTCCGTACGTTCGTTACAGAGCTGACCGCATCCTTCCAGGGTATCGCAGACAAGCTTCTTCCGTCTTCGATCCCGGGCGTCGACTGCGCAGTCTGCTTCGGTTTCGGCGATTCCAACGCCGTCACCTTCGGCTTCCTGGCAGGCCTTGTGGGCCAGATTCTTGCAATCCTGATCCTGGTCGTCATGAAGTCCCCGACCATCATCATCTGCGGATTCGTTCCGGTGTTCTTTGATAACGCAACCATAGGCCTCGTTGCCAACGAAAAGGGCGGTCTCAAAGCCTGCCTGATCATCCCGTTCTTCTCCGGCCTGATCCAGGTATTCGGCTCCGCTTTCATCGCCGGCTGGGTCGGCATGGCGCAGTACGGCGGATATCTCGGCATGTTCGACTGGGATACAGTATGGCCGCTGATGACAGTTGTTATGCGCTACCTCGGTTATGCAGGTATTGCGATCGTCGTTATCGCACTGCTCGCCATCCCGCAGATCGAGTACCGCATGGATCCGGAAGGCTACTTCCTGATCACGGAAGACTACGATGCTTATCTTGAGCACATCGCAAATAAGAAGAAATAATTGAAAGAAAGCAAGTAAGAAAGGAAGAAACAAAATGGCTAAATTAGACGGAAAGAAACTCCTGGCATGCTGCGCAAACGGAGCCGGCTCCTCTCTGATGATGGAGAACGCGATCCGCAAGGTTATGAAGAGAAATAACATCACTCCCGGCGAACTTCGCCACTGCCCGGTTTCCGAAGGCAAGACCGCTGCCCGCAACTATGATGTCGTTTTCTGCGCCAGAACATTTGTCAAGACTTTCGAAGGCGTCGAGAGCGCAGGCACGGTTCTTATCCCGCTGAAAAACGTCATGTCCGACAAGGAGATCGAAGCTGCTCTGAAAGAAGCAGATCTGCTTGACTGATTCTGACCCGCGGTATATAGTCTGATCAGGAGATGGTTATGAAAAGACAGCTTGTATGGCGGGCATCGATCCGCCATACAGGCTGTCTTTCTTTCTTAATGGCAACTCCCGATCGCACGTCAATATCAGTAAACATATATAATGGTAGCTCTATGAAGAATAATCGGAAAGCAGTTGAAGGAAGGCAGGCATCGATCCTGTCCTGCGTGAGATCCCGCGGGGAAATCTCTGTTGAAGAGCTCTCGGCGATCTGCGGCGTTTCCGCCATGACTGTCAGGAGAGACCTGCAGTACCTCGAGCGGAACGGTCTCCTGAAAAGAGTCTACGGCAAGGCCGTCACCGTGGATGAGGCCTCGGGCCTGGTCCCCGACTTGGCGGATGTAAAGCGGCTGAGAGACAAAATCTCCGCATATGCGGCCGCTCTCGTTGATGACGGCGACAGTATTTTCATCAACGGCAGCAGAACCGCGCTGTCGCTCCTGCATTATACGGGCACAAAAAATGTCACGGTCTACACCAACAACGGCTGGGCCCTGGATGAGATCTGGCCGTCCGCCGTCACGCTCCACCTGACCGGAGGCGAAATCTATCAGAAAATCATGGTCGGCCAGTATGTGGTCCAGAACCTGCTCAGCGTGCAGGTGCAGAAAACGTTTCTGGGCTGTGCCGCCGTCTATGAAGACGGTGAATTCCGCTACGATATTCCCACCGAAATCGCCATCAACGAGATGATGATCAGCAGAACCGAGGGCGAGCTCTATATACTGGCGGATCACACCAAGCTGAAGCGCCGGGCCGAGCACATCAACACTTACGGGAGCTGCAGATACAACTATCCGCTCACATTCATCACGGATGATCTCGCCGATCCCGATGTTGTCGAAAGCCTCAGAGACAGCGGAATTCAGGTGATTCTCGTAGACAGCAAAGCGGAAACGGACTAAAAGTCAGCGGCCGCACGTATGCCAATTACTATTTACCGGAGATAAGATAACTATGGACTTTTCAAAATTACTGCTGTACGTACCGGGCATCGTCATTTTTCTGGTCGGTTCCGCCCAGACCCGTTCCTGGCTGAGATACCGGAAACCGGGGAGTTCCGATTCCGGAACCGTGGTGCGCTGCACGCATATTGTAAAAAAGGATAAAAAAGGACGGATCCAGTACGATTATTACGACGTACTGACAGAATATACGGATCAGACAACAGGACATTCGAGGCGCAAGATCTACAAGTCCCCGAATGAATATGCAGAAGGCCAGCAGGTCAGAATTATTCACGGCACCGGCGCGGACAAGACATACCTGACGGAAAAGGAAGACGAGTTCGTTCTCCACCCGCTGGCCATGCTGCTGGGCGGTGCTCTCCTGATCCTTCTCGCCCTGGAAGAAAACAGAGGAAATGAAGTGGCTGCCATGGCATATCTGACAGCCGTCCTTATCGGCGGCGGAGCCTCTCTCCTCGCGCGCTTCATCTCTCTGAAGAAGAAACAGCTCGTCCCCCTTGAGGCGGAAATCATCAGAACCTGGTCCAGACAGATTTCAAAGGAGACAAAGATCCTTAAAGGGTCGAAATTCACGTATTATCCGATCGTGAAATACAGCGTGGACGGAAAAGAATCTATCCGCAGATGCAATGTCAATGCAAGTCAGGAGTCTGCTTTCAAAGAAGGCGAGACGCTCACGCTCTATCTGGATCCGCAGACTAAAGCGGTTTATGAAAAGAATGCGAACATCGCTTACGCCGTTTTCGGATGCCTCCTTCTGGCTGCCGGTATTCTGGCGGGCTTAAGCATTTTCTCGGTCATCGTATGACACTTCACTCCGTCATTCCATGACCATCCTCTCCCTCACCGCATGACAGTGCCGTCAATGCACAAAAAAAGAAAAGCCCCGAACCGCCCATAACCAGGCAATCCGGAACCCTCCCTCGAGCGCGAGACGGGGATCGAACCCGCGACCCCCACCTTGGCAAGGTGGTGCTCCACCGCTGAG
>CACXFM010000125.1 GCA_902766955.1 uncultured Lachnospiraceae bacterium
AGTACGGGTACAACCGGGCCGACGAGCAGCAACTCAGGCTGCTACTGCAACTGTATTGTTGTCAGCGTTTAATTTTAAGTTCCGGTTTTAACGCGGTCCGGCCCGCGGATGGCTTCCTCGACTTCGAAACCCCCGTCGAAACCAGTACAAGCCCTTATAGGATTGTCTGTGTCGCTTACTATACATCATCGTCTGAGTTATGTCAAGCATACCAATAAAAGGCTTTGACGATGCGCAGATCATACGCTATATTGAGAACGTAACTGTGATGGAGGAACGATATATCGTTCATTTTAAAGCCGGTGTCAGTATCAGTATCTGCGACACGGAGCGGTCACTTTCGGAAGGGAAGACATATGCCCGGACTCGGAACAATTATAAATGTGCTTTTTATCATAGCAGGAGGTCTCGCCGGTGTTCTTTTCGGCAGCAGATTGAACGAGCGGACCAGGGAGACACTGCTTCTGGCAAATGCGGTCGCCGTCCTCTTCATAGGGATCGCGGGGGCGCTTCAGCAGATGTATGTCATGGCGGAAGGCGGGCGCCTGGAAACAACGGGAACCATGATGCTGATTGCCTCCCTCGCCATCGGCGCTGTAGTCGGGGAAATTATTGATCTGGAAAGACACATTGAGTCGTTTGGAGAATGGCTGAAACGGAAGACGGGGAACAGCCGGGATGCGGGATTCGTGAATGCATTTGTCACGGCATCCCTGACGGTCTGTATCGGAGCCATGGCTGTTGTCGGCGCAATCGAGGACGGGGCAGCGGGTAATCATTCTATTCTTTTTGCGAAGGCCGTACTGGACCTGATCATTATTATGGTCATGGCGGCTTCATCGGGGAAAGGCTGTATTTTTTCCGCCATACCGGTGGGGCTGTTTCAGGGGACGATCACGGCGCTGGCTGTCCTGATCCGTCCGTATATCACGGACGGTGCGATGAATAACCTCTCGCTTGTGGGATCAGTCCTGATTTTCTGCGTCGGCGTGAATCTGTTCTGGGGTAAGAAAATCCGGGTGGCAAATCTGCTGCCGGGACTTATCGTGGCAGTTGTGTGGTCGGTATTCGGATAAGAGACAGCTGAGGAGGTTTTACATGAAGCTCATATCCTGAATATTTCCGTGTCTCTCGCTTCTGGCATTACTGCTGGCTGCGGTGACCCCTCTCAGGGTTTGCGCAGATGATGAGACGCACGTTGTCATTCTGGGTACTTCCGATATGCATGGAAATATCTGGGGATATTCTTATGAAGATAATGCCGAGACCGCCAATAACGGGATGGCCCGCCTGTACACATATATAAAGAAGGTCCGGGAAGAGAACCCGGTTGTATTCCTTGTAGACGCGGGCGATGACATACAGGGAACCATCATGACGGATGATCTTGCGAACAAGACACCGGACAGGGATGGGTGATCATCGAGCGCGGAGGTGTGAAACTGGCCGTGATCGGTGTCTGCACCCCGGACATCCCGATCTGGGATGACGGGAAGGAAGGCATTTCGGATACCGTTTTTGAAGCCGGAGATACTGCCGTTAAAAATGCACTGGAGGAGATCGGCGATAAAGCCGATATCATCATGGTTTCCGCACATATGGGCGAGTACGCCGAATTTGACGAAGAAGGCGGATCTGACTCCGCTATCAAAATCGCGGAGGAAAACCCGGATATAGATCTTCTCCAGGTGGCCCATATGCACATCACCGTTGATGATGGCGGAGGGGAAGCGCGACTGGGAATCCTCCGAATCTGTCCGCGACATGATTGTTGAGTATTTCCTGGAGAATTCTCCCGTAAAACCGGTTCTGAACCATAACTGGCGGATTGTCGGCGCAGATCTCTCTGTGGACGATCCTCGCCGCGCGGAAATCATCGGCCTTATTAATGAAGGCCTGCTGCCGACTCCCTATGACAGGAGTTATAATCTGGCGGATTATGATGCTCTGATTGCGGAAGCGGAGGCGAATCGCGCAGCCGGCGTTACGGTTGAGCCCCATGTATCTCATTGAACGGGTCAGGCGCGCCCGAACTGCGTGCGGTAGAGCTCGGCGTAGGTGCCGCCTGCATTGACAAGATCGTCATGTTTGCCCCGCTCCACAATGCTTCCGTCCCGGACGACCAGTATTTCATCCGCAGCCAGGATCGTGGACAGTCTGTGCGCGATCAGGATGCTGGTTCTTGATCCGATCAGCGGATCGACGGCTTCCTGAATCGCCTGTTCGGAGATGGAATCGAGAGCGCTTGTGGCTTCATCAAAAATGAGCAGGGCCGGGTTTTTCAGGAGCACGCGGGCGATCGAGATGCGCTGCTTTTCTCCTCCGGAGAGCTTGAGCCCCCGGTTTCCCACCAGTGTGTCGAGTCCTTTTTCCTGCTGCTTGATAAAGTCGTAAATGTTGGCCTTTCTGCAGGCTTCGATCAGTTCTTCTTCCGTGGCGTCGCTTCGGGCATAGAGCAGGTTCTCTCTGATGGAGCCGTTAAACAGATATGTATCCTGCGTCACGATGCCGATCCGGCCGCGCAGCCAGGTGAGGTCAAGATCTTTTACATTGATGCCGTCAAATGTGACACTGCCGGCGCTGACATCATAGAGGCGGGGGATCAGATTGACGATGGTGCTCTTGCCTGAGCCGGAGGGACCGACAATCGCGATGCTTTTTCCGCTGTCCAGGCTGAAATTGATATCCTTCAGAATTAAGCGGGAGGGCTCATAAGAAAAATCGACGTGTGTAAAACGCACCTCGCCTGCTGCTTTTTCCGGCACGACCGGGTGCTCCGGACTGCGGATTTCGGGCGGCATATCAAAGTATTCGAAAATCCGCGTAAACATAGCCATAGACCGGATCCAGTCGACCTGGATGTTGAGAAGGGAATTGACGGGACCGTACATTTTACCCAGCAGCGCCACCATGACGGTAATGTCGCCGACGGTGAGAGCGGAGTTGTATTTCATGATGAGAATTCCGCCGACCAGATAGAGCAGCATCGGCCCGATGCCGGAGAATGTCATGATCACGACGCGGAACCAGCGGCCTGCCATCCCCTCGCGGATGTTGAGGCCGATCATTTTGCGGTTTAATGTCTCATAACGCTCGAATTCATATTCTTCCTTGCAGAACAGTTTTACGAGAAGCTGTCCGCTGACGGAGAGTGTCTCATTTAATATGCCGTTGATTTCGTCATTGCACGCCTGAGCTTCCCGCGTCAGGGTCCATCTGGTTTTGCCGGCCATTCTTGTGGGAAGCGTAAAGAGCGGAACAATCACAATTCCGAGAAGAGCCAGGACCGCATTCTTCTGAAACATTGCGATGAGGGCGGCGATCAGTGTGACCCCGTTTGAGAGAATGCTGGAGAACGTACTGGTGATAATGCTCTCCACCCCGGAAATGTCACTTGTCATGCGGGTAATGATGTCGCCCTGATTGTTTGTCGTAAAAAAGCGGTGCGACATCTGCTGCAGATGCAGGAACATCTGATTGCGCATATCATATGTGATATGCTGGGCGATCCAGGAATTGAGATAGCTCTCCGCGACACCGATCAGGTTGGCCGAGAGCATGACGGCCAGCGACAGAAGAATCAGGCGGATGAGGGCAGGCAGATTTCTGCCGATCAGGCCTTCGTCGATGATCCGTCCCGTCAGGATGGCCGGCCAGAGGTTGAGGGCCGAAGACAGGGTAATGCAGACGAGTGCGAGCAGCATCTGCTTCCAGTAGGGCAGCAGATAGGAAAAGATCCTTCTTATGAGATCCTTTGTCACTTTCGGCTTATTGGCTTTTTCTTCTTCGGTGAGATAAGCTCTTCCGAAGCGGCCTCCGTGGGGGCCGCCGCCATGTCCGGGTCCCGGCATACTGATACCTCCAGGATTGAAAAATAAGAATCTGTTCGGTCGATACATACAGTATACAATAGAAGTTGCGGCAACTCTTTAAAAAATGGTGAAAAATCCGGACCGGACGGCCGGATTTATTCTGCGCGCAGAGGTACATGATTGCTCACAGGCATCTCTGTATTATATAATCTTCGCATAGAAATACTGCCTGTCATAATGGCCGGGCGGAGTCAGAGAGGAGGAGCGGAAAAGATGAAAAAGAAAGTTGGCGCAGCCATTATTTCACTGCTGCTTTTGTTCAGCATGACAGTCTCTTTTGCGTGTTTTGCAGACAGCACCGCAGAATCAGCTTCCGAAACAGAAAAGAAGAAATCAGGGGACTTCACCCCGTTTGATTATCACATTAAGTATACGGCTAATGGCAAGTCCGTTATTTATGAATTTCCGGATATCATGCTCTATCTTCCGATTGAATGGGAGGATGCACTGACCGTGAAGGAGACCGGCGAAAGCACGGCTTTCTATCAGACGGCGAGCTATGAAAAGTTTCTGGAGGAAAAGACAGAGGGCGGCGGCTTCCTGTTCAGCCTGTGTGCAAGTAAGGATGAAAGCTTCCGGGAACTGCCGGCCTATAAGGAACTCGGCTACAGCGACAATGCGGGACTCTGGTTTTACCTGTCGCTCCCGTCGGACTATCCCGCCTCTCTGGAAGAAGAGATCAGAGCGGAGTATGACGCGATGAGCGGTCAGATCGATGAAATTGCAGAGAGTGCAAAGATATCGGAGAGCATGCATTTCTACACGGATGGTATTGAGTGGACGGATGCGGGGAAGTCGTGAGTACCGGGGACGAGTACCGGGGACGGTTCTCGATGCTCATTGCTGAGAAACGGCTTTGATCATCGGAAGGGTCAAAGTTTCTTCAATTGATTTGAGGCGGAGGCATAATAATTGAAACTTTTTCTTATCATGACGGCGATTGCGCTTCTTTTCAGCAGTGTCGGATTTAAAAAATATGTCTGGTTTATTTCGATCGGTTATGGTTTCGCCGTGGCGGCAATCGGCGCAGGCCTGATGATTGCGGGACGGGGCCGGCTCTCTCCGGGGACATTTTGTGCCTGCATTCTGTTTGTCGTGTACGGATGCCGTCTGGGCGGCTATCTGGCAGTCAGAGAATGGAAGAGCAGCTCTTACAATTCCAAAATGAAGATGGAAATCAAGTCCGGAACAGGAATGAGCATGGCCGTAAAATGCGCGATCTGGATCAGCGCGGCGCTTCTCTACGCGTGCGAGACGTGTCCCGTGACCTTCAGAATCGCAAGCGGAAAGGGCGCGGATACACTTCTGATCGTCGGACTTGTGATCAGCCTGGCAGGGCTGTTGATCGAGTCGTGTGCGGATTTCCACAAAAATGCCGCAAAGAAAAGGAATCCCGGCAGGTTCGTGGATACGGGCCTCTTCAGGATTGTCCGCTGCCCCAATTATTTCGGGGAGATGCTCTTCTGGACAGGGGTCTTTATCGGCGGAATCTTTGTTTATCAGGGGCCGCTTCAATGGATCCTGGCGCTGGCCGGATATCTGGGAATCATCTATGTCATGTTTGGCGGAGCGAGGAGACTGGAGATCAGGCAGAACAGAAACTACGGGGCGGATCCGGAATACCAGGCTTATGTGAAGAGCACGCCGATCATGATTCCGTTCCTGCCGTTTTACAGTGTGGAGAAATATAAGTGGCTGATGGCGTGATGAGTTTTGGGGGACGGTTCTCGATGACTCATTGAACGTTTGACTGAGCTTTGGGGACGGTTCCCGATTGAGCTTTGGGGATGGTTCCCGATGACTCATTGAACGTTTGGCTGATAACCGTCCCGCATACAGGAAACCTGGAAAATGAGTGGATAGAACCGTCCCTCATACTCAGAAAATGAGTGGATGAGAACCGTCCCTCATACTCAAAAAGGAGGAAATACAATGGGAATTATCTGGGGACTTATTCTTGGTGCACTTGCAGGATATATCGCAAGCAGAATTATGAATGAAAACTCGGGGACGCTTAAGAATATTTTTCTCGGTGTCGCCGGCGGAGCTGTGGGCAGTTTTGTATTCGGCCTACTGGGACTGTCCGCAGACGGTCTGGTCGGAAGTCTTGTCGTATCGGTCGTCGGAGCGTGTATCTGTATCTGGCTGGGAAGAAAACTGTTCTGATGCGGCAGGAAAGATATGAGACAGCTGTTTGTAATTGATAAAAAAGATTATGATGGATGCACAAAGACCTTCCGGCGCGACTCCGCGCGGGCCATCCTGATCAGGGACGGCCGGGTTGCCATGGTGCACAGCCTGAAGTACGATTATTATAAATTCCCGGGCGGCGGAATCGGGGCGGATGAGTCCCGTATCCAGGCGATGATCCGCGAGACGCGGGAGGAGGCCGGGCTCGTCGTGATTCCGGAATCGGTGCGGGAATACGGCTGCGTACACCGCATTCAGAGGAGCAGCGCTGAGTCGGAGGATTGTTTTATTCAGGATAATTACTATTATCTCTGTGAGGCGGAGGACGGGGCCGTTCATCAGAATCTGGATGACTACGAGGCTGAAGAGCACTTCACGCCGGAATTCGTTGACCCGGAGACGGCCATTAAGAAGAACCGTTCCGTCGGGCCTTCCCCATATGATCCGGTCATGTTTGAGAGGGAGGCGCACGTGCTGGAGCTTCTGATGGAAGAAGGCTTTTTCGCCGGAAGCTGACATAATAAAACCGGAGAGGTCTCGACTTGAAGAAAGAAAATCTGCAAAAAATAACAGAACTGCGGCATGAGCTGCACCGGTATCCGGAACTCTCCATGCAGGAAAAGGAGACGGCTCGCATGATCCGGAATTTCCTGTGTGACAATACCTCCCTGGAGATCGTGGACCGCGGCGCCTGGTTCTACGCCGTCAGAAAAGGGAGAAGCGGGGAGGAAAGCATCGCATTCCGCGCGGATATGGATGCGCTGCCGATGGAGGGGAACCGTGCGCTTCCGTATCATTCTCTGCGTGAGGGCGTGTCCCATCAGTGCGGGCATGACGGCCATGCTGCGGCATTATGCGGGCTGGCACTGGAGCTGGAGGAGATCCTGCCAGAGCGGACGGTGTATCTGATTTTCCAGCCGGGGGAGGAAACCGGCCAGGGGGCACTGCTCTGCAGGGAGCTGATCAGGGAGAAGAGCATTGCCGGGGTTTATGCATTTCACAATCTGGGCGGTTATCCCGAGAGAAGTATTGTCTACAGGCCGGGGCTCACGCAGCCGTCTTCCGAGGGACTGAAACTTCATTTCCACGGAAAAACGTCTCATGCGAGCGCGCCTCATGAGGGGCGCAATCCGGCGCAGATTATGTCGAAGACGGTGCTGTTTGCGGAGGAGCTGCTGTATAAGTCCTGGGAAGGAGATGTGCTCTGTACCGTCACGGGAGTCAGGCTCGGGAACGGCGATTTCGGCATTTCCCCGGGAGAAGGCG
>CACXFM010000126.1 GCA_902766955.1 uncultured Lachnospiraceae bacterium
AGTATGTTTAACTGTCTGTACCAGAGCCGGCAGGAGATGATTGGGAAGCTTCGGATACTGAACCGGATGCTGCGGACCAGAGGCATGCGGATTGTTCCGCTGCGCTGGAAGGACGGACGGGTATTGATCTATCTGTACCGGCCGGAGATGCTGGCGGAGGATCTGATGGCGCCGGTTGCCCTGCAGCTTCTGTGTGAATGCGGGTACAGCTGTGGGAATCCGGAACGCTGCATCGTTCAGCTGATGGCAAGGCTTCGGGAAAACGGGGAGTTCCCGCATGAAATCGGTCTGTTTCTGGGGTATCCTCCGGCAGATGTGGACGGATTCATGCACCGAAAGGACGAGTGGAAGATCTGCGGACTGTGGAAGGTATATGACGATGTGGAGTCGGCCACAAAGCAGTTTATGCGCTGCAGGCGCTGCACACAGGAATACATGCGGCGATTTGAAGGCGGATGTTCGCTCAGCAGCCTGGCGGTCGCCGGGAAATAGTACTGGCACCACTTTATCTTGACTGCGTCAAGCGGAAAAAGTAAAATAAAGATGAAAGAATATCGAAAAGAGTGTTGATGATGCCAGGTGTTTCTGTAAATGGAAAACCTGCAATTCTTGATTGGACAATGCGAAAAGATCAGCTGAGAAGTGCCGGCAGTTCTGCAATAGATATGATTACTAAATGGATATCTGGCGAAAAGACGCCTGCTTTTAATCGGATTGAAGATGTCAGCAGAAAGATCAGCATTCCATTTGGTTATTTCTTTCTGGAAAAACCGCTTCCGGGATTAAGGTCCAATCTTCTTCCTGTTATAACGGGGAAGAATCGGTCGTGGAAGGGCTGCGACTATTGAAGAGAACAGGGAACAGTGCAGGCTTTTCAGACACCTGCGTATTTGCTGCAGTTTGCAGATGTGACCAGACTGTCGGGTGGTTCCTTCCACTGTTTTCTCATAGAAGATAGCGGCTAGAGCGTCTGTCGCGTGTGGTGAATCTGCCAGGCTTTGCCTGTAATTTGATCACCTTCATGATTTTTATCTGGAAGGGAGAGAGATGCAATGACCAGAAAACTTCCGATTGGCATACAGGGCTTTGAAAAATTAAGAACAGATCATTTTCTGTATGTGGATAAAACCGAATATATCTATCAGCTGGTTCATAACAATGTTCCCTATTTTCTGAGCAGGCCAAGAAGATTCGGGAAAAGCCTTCTTCTATCCGCCATGAAAGCTTATTATGAAGGAAAAAAGGAACTGTTCACCGGCCTGGCCATCGAGAGACTGGAAGAAGGAAATCCCGACGCATGGAAGCCCTATCCCGTATTTTATTTTGATTTCAGCGGGGATAATTATCTGAAAACCCCGATCGAAAAAGTTCTGGACAGCATGCTGTGCGATTGGGAAGCCATATACGGAGGCCAGTTTGCAGATCGTACATTGGGGGATCGTTTTCAGAAACTGCTTGAGCTTGCGAAAGAGCAGACGGGGAAACGCTGTGCCGTACTGATCGACGAGTATGATAGCCCCCTGATGGATACAATGGAGCAACCTGAGATTCATACACATATTAAGGAAGTATTCAAAGGTTTTTTCAGCCGCCTGAAGAAAGCAGATGAATCGATTCAGTTTATTTTCATTACTGGAGTATCCAAGTTTCACAAGGTAAGTATTTTCAGCGACCTGAATCAACTCAGAGATATTTCAATGAGCGAGCGTTTTTCAGGGATATGCGGGATCACAGAGAGTGAGATTGATACATACTTTCAGGACGAAGTTGGGGCAATGGCCGTACGAAGAAAGATGACGGTTCAGGAATGCCGCGAGGCTTTAAAAAAACAATATGATGGTTACCATTTTCATCCGGAAGGGGAAGCTGTTTACAATCCTTATAGTTTGTTGGGAGCCTTGTTGGATAAGGAGTTTGGTTCTTACTGGTTTGAAACAGGCACACCAACCTTTCTGATTAAGAGACTGCGTGATGTCCGCTTTGATGTACGCAGGTTTACAGATCAGACGATCTATGCCGGCGAATCAACCTTAAAGGACTATACGGGAGAAAGTCTGGATCCGATCCCGCTGCTTTACCAGACGGGATATCTGACCATATCGGATTATGACGTAAAGCGCAAAAGATATACGCTCAGCTTTCCGAACGAGGAGGTCAGATACGGATTTCTGGAAAGCTTGATGCCCTCCTACGTGCCCGAAGCGACGGCCGCAAACGGACTGGACATTTTTACACTGGACGATGCTGTTGAGAGCGGGAACCCGGAGAAGATCAGGGATGTGCTGACAGGCCTGTTTGCAAATATTACGTACACCCTGGAGACGGATCCTTTTGAGCATTATTTCCAGGCAGTCATTTATCTGACGTTTACGCTGCTGGGGAAGTTCTGTCAGTGCGAGATGCATACGTTTACCGGCCGTATTGACTGCAGAGTTCAAACGAAAGATTATATCTATCTGTTCGAGTTTAAGCGGGATGAACCGGCGCAGGAGGCGCTTGCGCAGATCGACAGCAAGAAATATGCGTTACCCTTCATCGCGGATTCCAGAAAGCTCTTTAAGATTGGGGTTTCTTTTGATTCGGAAACCCGTATGTTAAAGGATTGGGCCGTGGAGGAACAATGATCTTGTTACTGTGCAAATAAACGTGCTTTGATGGACAAAAGCATATATTTTGAAGAGGAACATGGGAAATCCGAAATCAGCGTATGACCAGTC
>CACXFM010000127.1 GCA_902766955.1 uncultured Lachnospiraceae bacterium
TACAACGACACCTAACCCAGATACGTCCCAATCGACAGTATCAAAGAAAAATAGTATCCCAACGACTACACGGCTTCCAGCACAGGTCTTAGTAATCAAATGAAAGCAGGCTAAACGGTATGTGAAAGTGAATATTTTTATTCTGTAAGCAGACTGGACCATCTGCTTATTTGTCATGTCCTTCATTATTGCTTCATCTTGAAGGCACCTGGCTACTATGCCATAATTATAGGGTATTACAGGGACGAATAGTTACTAACTGAATGACATTGGAACCGTCCCGAGTACTCCCTGCCTCTGTATCAGATCCTGATAATGCGGCTATTCGAGCGAAACGCGTCCGGGCTCACCTCTACATTCTCTCCGTATATGACTTCGGTCAGTTGGTCGCAGCCGCCAAAAGCCCAGGCCCGGATTTTCTTCATTCCGGCCCCGCATACCACTTTCCGCAGGTTCTTACAGTCCTTGAAAGCGTACGACGGTATAGAACTCACACCGTCCGGCAGAACGATTTCCTCCAGGCCGCATCTGACAAATGTGTATCCCCACAAATATGTAAGCCCGGAGGGCAGATCCATGCGGCGGAGTCCGTCACATCCGTCAAACAGGAATTCGCCGAAATCCGTAATGCCCTCCGGAAAGCGGATGGAGGTGATTTCCGGATGTCCGGCAAACACTTTGTCAAAAAGGATCGTGACCGGTTTCCCGAGAAACTGTTCCGGAACCGTGAGATCCGTTTCGTCGCCGCTGTAGCCTGTCACGACGTATGACTGTTCGTCGTAATTCAACTGGAAGGTGTAGTTCTGCATGGCGTGTGCTCCTTCAAAATCTCTCTTTACGAAGATCTATAGTAACATGATTTTCGGGGCGATACAATGTGCTGCATTGTTTCAACATCCTGCCGGATATATATGAATGCGTAAAGCGTGCTTCCGGTAGACGGAGAACCAGAAGAATGATATGATGAACGCATAAAATCATTGATCGGGAAGGTGGTTTTTTATAAAAGAGAGGATTTGCCTATGAAAGCATTGGTGGCGTATTTCAGTGCGGAAGCTGGCACAACCAGAAAAATTGCCGAGGAACTTGCAGATGCGGTGGCATCTGATCTGTATGAAATCAAACCGGAGGTTCCTTACAGTGAAGCCGATTTGAAATGGCCCAATCCAATGGCCAGATGCAACAGAGAAAAGTTTGGGAAAAAAGAAGTCCCGGTTCAGGGCAGGGTGCCTGACTGGGAAAATTACAGCACGGTTTATCTGGGTTTCCCGATCTGGTATTATGGCGTTCCGAATGTGGTCGAGACATTTTGCAAGGGATATGACTGGTCCGGAAAGAAAATCTATGTTTTTGTCACATCCGGCGGCAGCGGGATTGGAAAAACTGCCCAGAAACTGGAACCGTTTGTCAAGGGCGGTACGATTGAAGATGCCAGAAGAGTAACCGGCGTGGAAGAACTGATCGGATGGAAATAAGTACCGGGGACGGTTCTCACTGCTCATTTTCTCAGGCGCTCCTGACATTATCGCAACTGATTATGTGGCGAGCGTTTATGTAAATGAGTCAGCGAGAACCGTCCCCAATACTCTCTGGCAAATGCCCCGGCAAAACCGGGGCCTCTGCTGTTTATATGGAGTTTAAAACCAATGAACTGGCGGGGGAGGAAGAGGGAGGAGAAGAAGCCTCCCCCGCCGGAGTATTTCTGCTTTTGATTATTTAATTAATAGGAAATTCTGCCGCTTCCGAATTCATTCATGAACTCTTCTTTGTAATACATTCTCGTGGAGAATCCATATTTCCGGGCAAGTTCGATCGCACTTTGCTGGTCATAAGAGTAGTCGGGGTGGAAAAGCCCTCCGTCGTCTGATACGACCCAGTATTTTCCGGTGTATTTGTCATATACGATGAGCCCTCCGTTGGCCTGATCCAGTGCGTGATCGTTCAGCTTTGTCATTACGTTATTCATCATTATTATTGTTATTTTCTCCCTTCTCTACTTTGCCCTTCTCTACTTGTTTTTAGAAATCAGTCATGACCGTTGTTGCCGGTGATGACTGTTGTTTTCCTCTGTTGTGAGACCATCATAACAAGCCCTTCTTTGCAATATCTATGCAGATTTCCACCATTTTTTTGTTTTTTAGCAGAAGGTTGTAACAATCTCATGTGATGGTAAAATTCTGGACTGAGGAGGCTTTGATTCCCGTAAAGGATGAGCGCACATCTTCTGCGGCAATTCCTTTCGAATGGTATGCGGTATCTATCCTCGAAAGGAGCTGCCTGTAATAAGAAAAGCTGCTGAATACTGGAAAATGGAAACTCACACGGTATCCGAAAACAGGATATGATATCCTGAAGATGGTTTCAGAAAACCGTTTTCAGTTGGCCCTGATTAAGCACCAATAAGGAGGATAGAAAAAATGAACGGAAGAAAAGGACTTTTTTTCAGAAAGATGACCGCTGCTATGTTGCTGATCGCGGTGTTTGCGGTCTCGTCGCCTGCAGGCGTGTATGCTGATACTTTTTCGCAATCCGACTTTGACGATCTCGCAGTTTCTCTCGACTGTTTCCTTGGGCTTTTTGCTCCCGATTATCAGGATGTTATGAGAATCTGGCCTATGCTCACCGATGAAGTATTAGCCACATTTGCCAGATCATATATCTATGCCTCTCCGGACGACTACACGATTGACGGCAGCTATTTCTGTATGAGCAGAGAGGACGTCAACCGCGCGATCACCAACCTGTTCGGTGTTACCAATATAGAGGATCTGGACTTGTCTGGGTCTGGTCTCTCCTTAAGAAACGGGAATTACTGTGTGCCTGCCGCATCCGGTGAAGGCGGCTTCTATGAAACACGCCTTATCAGCATCAACGAGGACGAGGAGTTCCCGTGTGTGACTGTGGAGCGCTACTATGTGAGCGATTTTGAGGCTGACCGGTGTGTCGGAAGATTCACTTTCGGCTTCACGCAAGACAGCAATTGTGATTCCGGGTATCATCTCAGTAACATGACTGTTAAAGATCTGGCATAAGTACCGGGGACGGTTCTCATTGCTCATTTTCTCAGGAACTCCTGACATTATTGCAACTGATTATGCGGAGAGCGTTTATGTAAAAGAGTAGCAAGAACCGTCCCCAATACTCAAAAGAGTAGCAAGAACCGTCCCCAACACTCATTTGTAACCGCCAATACCCGAGACTGAAAACAATAAAAGCGCCCATATGCATGGAAAGGATGGAAAGAATGCATATGGGCGTTTCTTTTATTATGCGATTGTTATGATGGGAGCCCGGAGTTCCGGGATCCCGACAGATGTATCATCCGGGTCATGATTCTGTTTTCATCCGGCTCACGATTCCGCTTCCACCGGACGTGCCGATCTTCTTCGAACCACTGTAACCAGGTAGAATACAAACCCGATCAGGCACCACAGCGCCAGCATGAGGAGCACTTTATTACTCTTAATTTCCACAGCCGTGAGCTTTGAGCTTACCGTTACGGCCGCAAATATGACGGAGGCGATTGTTCCGAGGGCGCCGCTTACGGCGGCCAGTCTGGAGCTGCTCTTTCTCGCAAGTCTCCATGCGGACACGGAGGTGTAGAAGAAGACGACGACGGCGCCAAGTGCAGCCAGATCCAGGAAGCAGTCAATTAAATCCTTGCCCAGAATGGAAATCAGGATAGCGATCACCATGATGATCATAATGCTGTGATTGGTCTTCTGGAAATCCCCGGATAAAATTTCATTTTCACCCATCGTGGCGAGCATACGGGTCGTTGCGCGGTATGCAGCAATCATTCCGGTCAAAATAGCCGCCAGAGCAGCGAATGCAATCACGTAAAGACCGGTATCTCCCATGATTGTTTTTGCCGCGAAAAATGTCGGGATGGACGGAAGGCCTGAGAGCTGACCAAGATCCGCGATATAGGCCTGCCAGGAAGCGTAACCGTCCGGAGTCGTGCTGACGCTGATGAGTGTCAGGGCCATGTAGACAAGGCCGCTCAGCAGGAGGGAGAGCACGATGATCCAGCGGGACCGTTTTACTTTGAATTTAAAATGGACAGTTTCGAGAGAGGCTGACTCAAATCCGAAGAAGATCAGAGGCGTCAGCATGACAATGGATAAAACCGCATGGAACTGACTGTTTCCCTGAATCCCGAAGGAACCGCCTTCTGCGATAAATCCGCTGAAGCTGCCGAGGTGCGGCACGCAGAACACTGCGACAACGAGAACGCCCGCCAGCAGCAGAAGCGCCAGAATGGTCTGCAGGTGCTGAAGCAGCGGTTTTGCATTAATGAAAAGCAGTCCGACGCAGGCCAGTGCGATCATGGAAGCGCCGACTTCTCCGAGGGAGATGACATTTCCGGCAATTGTATAACTGCGGAAACTTGTCTGCAGGACGCCGCCGAATACGGTGCGGATAACGGTAAAGAGAGAAATTGCATTTACCAGAAGGACCGCCAGGTAAGAAAGCGTCAGGAACCACGCACACACAAATGCGTTCTTTCTGCCCAGCGCTTCCTTCGTGTAGGAATAGATGCCGCCCGTACCCGGGTTGCGACGCATCAGGAAAGCGACATTGGCGCCGATGATCAACATCACGGCGGCGCTGACCGCGATGCCGATCAATGTGCCTAAGGGACCTGCCGCCGGCAGGAAAGTGGAGCCGGGCATGATGAATGCGCCCCAGCCGATGGTACAGCCAAATGAGATCGCCCAGACATCCAGCGGCGAAAGGTATCGGTTGTATTTAAAAATCTTATTATTCTCCATCATGTGACCTTTCCTTTCCGGCATATTATCGCCAAACATATTGTTGGTTTGCCAATCGGTGGAAGAGGATAACCTTGTCTGTTGTTTTCCTCTTGATGGTCACAGTATACATGATGGGTTATTACGTATCCGGTTACATAATCAAAACATCAATAATTTTAAAAAATTAATGCAAATCAGGCTGTCAGCTGTTCTCACATCCCGTCGATGACATAGGTGTCGATATCGGGATCGTCAGAAATCACAAGCTTCGAGGCGTCTTCATCACGGACGATTTCCACGAACGTCTTTCCCTGATTCAGCTTAATCTCATTTCCGTCCATATCATAGTAGCGGGTTACGTTAAAGTCGCAGTCACGGACATCAAATGTGTAGTTCGCAGAGCCTACCGATATGACGACCGGATCATCTGCGCTCCAGTTTTCCTTCTGCCAGGTGATGCGCTCTGCTTTTCCGTTTGTAATGTACCAGCCTTCACCGGCCTGTCCCTGATTGACCGGATCCGTGAAGAGGTATTTTCCATCGAAGTCATAAGAAGGTCCTATCTGAATCAGGATATTCTTGAATGCGAGCTGCTGATCGTTCAGGTGATCCACCTGGGGATCGCCAAACTCTGAACGGTAGTAGAGCCCGTCTGTTTCGTCGTAGTCAAATCTGGCGTGATTGCTGACAAAACCGGGGATGACGACAAGCGCATCCTGCCCGTCATCGAGGTTGACAGTCTCGTTGTCTTCGGCAAACAGGTAGTGTCCCTTATAGTCCTCGGGATACTTGGTGTCCCAGCCGCATCTCTCGAAAAAGCCGTGAAGCATTTCATAAGTTGTAAAAATGCCTGTGACGCCGGCGTGATCCCGCTTGTAGGCGCTGCTTCCGTCAAGCAGGCTGTATTCCTGCCCATCCTCGCCATAAGGGATTCCGGCGACGTCATAGGTCTCAGACTGCTGAAGGATCGGGACAGCATAGATGACCTGACCGTAATGGCCGTAGAAAGCCTTGAATTCCCTGGAATAGTAGAGGAACTGCGGCCGGCAGGAGCGGATCGGCATGATCATCTGGGGCTTTTTATAATCCTCGAAGATCGCTTCGATCCGGGTGATTCCGCCTTCCACCCTCGCCTCGTACATAACATCGGCATAACTTGTTCCGCGCTGCCACTTGACTGCCTCGAGGTCATTTTCGATCATGAGGGCCATGGGGCGCGCCCGGCCGATTTCAGTCGGGACAATCATGCCCGTGAGATAACTGCGGCACATCCCCGCAGGGAGACCTTCCTCCTCAACGGCCTCTGCATCACTGAGAACAGACTCCGCGATTTCGGCATTACTTTCGGAATCCGATTCGGCTGCCTCAGCTGCAGACATTTCCAGGTCAGATTCTGTTACGTCAGATTCATCCGCGAAAAGAACCGTAGAATCCTCGAGCAGATCTCTGACACCGGAGGCGTGGACGGTAACCGCAGAAGTCATGATGAGCGCTGTCAGAAGCGACACAAA
>CACXFM010000128.1 GCA_902766955.1 uncultured Lachnospiraceae bacterium
ACTGGTACAAGATCGTTCTTCCGAGCGGATCTGACGAAGCATGGATCGCAGGATCCCTGATCGGTTATTAATAACGGTCATTGGTTTAAAATCTATATATATTCTGCAGGAGCCCGGGCATCCGGGCTCCTGTGCTGTAGTGATCGATTCAGAGTGCCATGGTATAATCCTTCTGACAGTCAGGACGCTTGCTGCTCATCCATAGCATAAAGGGAATGGCGCTGCCATTTGAGAGAGGTGGTTCATCGGTGATTATTTCCATAAAAGATGATTTTGATCTGGACAGGATTGCGGACAGCGGACAGTGTTTCCGCTGGAATAAAACAGAAGGCGAATCATACAGGATTATAGCCGGGGAATGCTGCCTGAACATCAAATATCTGAAAGAAGATCAATACGATCTGGACTGTACAGAAGCAGCCTTCGACAGCTTCTGGCGGGATTACTTTGATCTGCGGGAAGATTATCGGCGTATCCGCGGGCGGATTGATCCGAAGATCGATCCTTTTCTGTGGCAGGCAATGGAACACGAGAAGGGGATCCGCATCTTAAGACAGGATCCCTGGGAAATGCTGATTACCTTTCTTATCTCCCAGAATAAAAATATCCCTGCGATCCGCCGCTCGGTAGAACTGCTTGCGGAAAGCTGCGGCAGGAAACTGTCTGATATAAATGGCAGAGAATATTATGGCTTTCCCGATCCGTCTGCAGTGGCTGCGTTGTCCGAAAAAGAGCTGTCAGACTGTAAACTGGGATATCGCTGTAAATATATCCATGCTGCAGCAGAGGCGGTTCTTGACGGAATGATCAATCTGGAAGAGTTGCAGGATGCAGACGAAACGACTGCAATTTCAACTCTGACCGGCTTGTATGGCGTAGGAGTCAAAGTCGCAAACTGCGTGTCATTGTTTGGCCTTCATCACATAAATGCATTTCCCATTGATGTATGGATGAAACGAATTTTGTCGGAGCAGTATCCGGAGGGATACCCTTTTGAGAGGAATTCACCTTATAACGGAATTTATCAGCAGTACATGTTTGCCTGGTACAGGCACCGGTAATGTCGGCGTGGATTCTTTTTATCTCGGGCGTAAATCATTCCGGACAAAGAATAACGGCGAAAAAGAGCTGCAAAGAGACTCGCGGCCCTTAAAGAAAGCGCCCGGAATATGAAAGGAATCTTCAAATATGTTCAGGAATAAATTACTTGGAATCGCTTCCGCATTTGTTCTGTCGGCTGCCATGCTGGCGGGACCGGTTGCGGCAGCCGCAGACAGCAGCGTGGAAAGCGCCGTGGAAGACACGGCAGATTATGTGATTGCAACCAATACGAAGATGCCGGATTTTACGGCAAAAATGAAGGACGGCGAATTCATCCTTTCGGAAGAACTGAAGACTCATGATGCCGTTCTGCTGAATTTCTGGGCCACATGGTGTCCGGGATGTAAGGCGGAGCTTCCGTATCTGCAGGAAGCGGCGGCTTCCCGCGACGATGTGTCCGTGCTTCTCGTATCCACGGATCCTTCCGATACGATCGAAAAAATACAGGCCTTTGAGGATGAACAGGGGTATACGCTTCCATTTGCAGAAGGCGGCAGTGAGGTCACAAAGTGGTACCAGTTTCCGTATATCCCCGGAACTGTGATCATAGACCGGAACGGTATCGTCACATATGCGGAGAACGAGGTCTTTTCCAGTGCGGCTGCAGTAAACCGTCTGATGGATGAGTTCACCGGAAGCGATTATGAGACACATGTGGTTACCGAAATTCCAGCTGCAGAAATCAATGTGCAGCCGGAAGAGCAGCAGACACTGGAATCCGTGCTCGGCAGCGGCTTCACCTTTTCGACACCGGAAGGGGACTGGCCGATGATCTGTGACGCGGAAGAATCCGCAGTTCGTTCTTCGAACCAGGAAATTGAGACAAAAGCTTCTCTGGAGGCTGTTTTCACAGCTGACGGCGCCATGTCATTCGATGTCAAAGTAGATGGTGAAGAAGTGTGTGATCTTCTGGATGTCTATCTGGACGGAGAACGGGTCAAGAGCTTTATGCACTGCGACTGGAAGACCTGGACGCTCCCGCTTAACGGAGAGCATACCGTGCGGTTTGAATTTACGAAACTGTCGGAGGGTGAAGGATGCGCAAAGCTTGCCAATTTCAGGCTTTTAAAGGAAGATGAGGCAGTGCCGAATCCGGACTATCCGATGCATGAGGAAACGGAGGTTACGTTCCTTTCACCCGCAAAGCAGGTCGTGTTCCGCGACCCTGAGATTGCGGAAGCTTTCGGAGCGGCTTCGATCTGGCTTACGGACAGAGATGAGGCAGAGGTACTGATCCGGACAGCTGAGGACCCCGATGCGGTATTTTTCCTGGGAGCGGCCGACACGGAAGCGAAAGCACTCGCTGACGAGGAGTTCACGGACGATGGATTCCTGCTCAGGAAAACTGTGGAACAGGCCGGAGACGTGCCTTGCGCCGTGTTCCACCTCTTTACACTGGATGGTCTGCAATTCTTCGTGGTATTCCAGGATGAGGCAGATATTGAGAAAATGGCAGAATGGTCAGGCATGGAGGGCGACTGGTCCTATGACCTGAAAGAAGCCGTGACAATCTCCGGTGCGGAAGAGGTTCAGACTGCGGAATCCGTGGAGGAAGAAGCCCGCTGAAGAGCAGCCGGAATGAAAATTTGAAAAAATAAAGGATCAGAGGAGCGCCTGCAGGCATATGAACTGCGGGCGCTTCTTTTGTCTGCGCGGAACAGGAAATCACGTTTTATGTGAAAAGCACGTGAAAACAGGTCCCCTTTTTCCATTCCTCTCATAGTGATGTGATATTGTGTATGCAGAACAGTGAAACACGATTGCAACGGGAAGACAAGAGGTGACTGCTATGAAGAGAAATGGATTCAGAACACTGCTTATGATGTTTGCCGTAATCTCCATGCTGTGTATCTGCAGTATAACGGCCTCGGCTTCTGCCGCCATCAAAAAGGCCTCCTATGAGCGCGGCGGCAAAGTGGAAGTGGATTTTACAACCAGAGTCAGCTATAAAAATGTCAAAGTGACGGTCAAAGACCAGAGCGGCAAGGCGGTCAGAGCCGTGATCACGGAGAAGGATCAGGATGATCTGGACTTCAGGATGAAATCCGTCAGCATGGGCAAAACGTATACGTTTGTCATTACCGGCGTTAAGAAAAGGAATGAAGCGAAGTACGGCTCTGTCCGCGGAAAGATCATGGTGCCTGTCACGAAAGGAGCTGTCCCCGTCAGAAAGATTGAGTATGACAGCAAGGATCAGGAAGTGGAGTTTGATTTCGCGGCAAATGTGGGCTGGAAGTCTCCTAAGGTAAAGATCTTCAGAGGAAATGCACAGTATGCCGTCCGCATCAGTGACCGCGGCAGGCGGGATGCGGAGATCAGGGTCAGAAAGCTCCGGAAAGGAATCGTCTATCACTATACGATCTCCGGAATCAGGAAGGCGGGAGACCGGAAATATACGACCATCAGGGGCTCCTTTATGGCATAATTATGATAGCGGTTGTTTTGGAAGAGACTGTTTTTACGGGGGCATTTCATGAAAAAGACGGGAACGCGTTTATACCGGATGATGGCGGTAGTTCTTGGCGCGGGGCTCTTATCCGGCGCCCTGCCGGCTGCGGCTGCCGACGGGACGAGAAGTGCGCTTGATGCGTTTCAGGCACTGCAGGACGGCGGGGACTCACGGGAACTGAGTGCGGGGAATCCGGACAGCGCCGCTCTTCTTGATGCCGTGATGGGGAACAGCTACGGACAGATACCGGCCGACGCGGATAAGGCGGCACAGATGGCCGGAGAACTCCGGGCTTTCTGTCTGATTACAAACGGAGATCTGGCTGCCTATGCGTCAGAACACGGCATGAAAATGGCGCAGGTGCGGAATGCGTATTATAAGGCGCTGGCGATTGTGCTGCAGGCGGAAATTGCGGCCAATCCCGGCACTGAAGAAAAATACAGAAATATTCAGACGATCCTGTCCCTGTTCCTGACCGGGGCGTCAGATCCGGCCGGGAGTGAGGAACAGGAAGCTGTCCGCAGCCGGATGACCCCGGAATACGGCCGGGAGATTGCGGACGGTTACGGCCTGCCGGAGAACTTTGTCGATTTCATCATTATGGACAGCAGCTGGAAAGACAGTGACTGGAATAATGATAATGCATGGAGAAAAGCGGCCGGCTGGGACAGTGCGGCAGAATTTTCCGGCAAAGGTATTTATATCGGCAGTAAGGACACCGGCACTTCCGATGCGATCCGCCAGATGCAGCAGAAACTCATTGACCTCGGGTATCTGCACGGCACGGCGGACGGCGTATTCGGTCCGCTCACACAGGCCGCGCTCATTGAATTCCAGCTGGCCAACGGAATGAAGGCAAGCGGTATTTATACGGCTGCAGAGGAAACGATGCTTTCCGGAACCGGTCTGGTGGCAAGGGGTGACTACGGCGAGGGATTCTGGGATCCGGACGATCCCGATGACCTGGATGATCTTTATGAAAATGAAGACGACCGTGACGACGATCCGGATGCTGAACGCGATGACAGCGATGACGATGATGCGGATGACCGCTATGATGATGCCGACGAAGCAGATGCCGAATATGATGATTATGATGATGGCGGCGATTATGATGATGGCGACGATTATGATGATGGCGGCGATTATGATGATGGCGGCGATTATGATGATGGCGGCGGCTACGATGATGACTGACGGAGAGGACAGATGGCTGAGATCTGGATTGTTGAGGACGACCCCGCGATCGGCACGCTGATAGAAATGACGGTGAAAAAGGCCGGACATGTGACAAGAAGAGTGCCGGATGCGGAGCGGCTTGAAACGGTATTGCGCTATGCGGATAAGAAACCGGATCTGCTTCTCCTTGATCTGATGCTCCGCAGAAAAAACGGCTATACGGTACTTGAGGAATGGAAGGCGGATCCTGCGACCCGCCTTATTCCCGTGATGATCATTTCTGCGAGAAGCGCGGAGCAGGACAAGGTGAAGGGGCTGGAACTGGGAGCCGAGGACTATATTACAAAGCCGTTCGGCGTGAAGGAACTGCAGGCGAGAATCAAAGCGGTTCTTCGCAGAGTGAATCCGCCGCCAATGAGGATTTCGGCCGGAGGTCTTGAGATTGACGAGAGTGCCCGGGAAACCTTTGTGGACGGAGAGCGGATCGATCTGACGGCGCGGGAATTTGACCTGCTATTGTACCTGGTTAAAAGAAAGGGGCGGGCGGTGAGCCGCGCCGTGCTGCTGAAGGAAGTCTGGGGTTATCTGAGCGAAGACGATACTTCCAGAACCGTGGATTCCCATATCAAAACGATCAGAACAAAGCTCGGTGACCTGTCCGGCTCTCCGCGGTTTATCCAGACCGTGCGCGGGACGGGATACCGTTTCATAGCGGGTGAAGAGGAATGAAGCAGCGTCTGCAGAAGATATACTGGACGGGGATCCTGGTGACCCTGCTGATGGCTGCCGCGACGGCGGCAGGGGCTGCGGCCCTCAGGATTGCGGATACCCGCAATTATCTGACGGCCATGCTGGAGGCGTCTTCAAAATGGACGCTCGATACAAATGCAGACCTGCAGGATCTGGCGGATTCCATCGCAGATTCGTCGCCCCCCTTGCGGGCTGTTTTTCTGCTGGATTCGGGGCTGGTCATCGCTGACAGCATGGATTCGGGGACGGATTCCGGGATCTTCCATGATCATGACCCGGAGATTGAAGCCGCGCGGGAGGGAAAGACCGGCACGGCTTTCCGCTTTTCCGGCAGAGGGGGATCGCTGGTTCTCTATATGGCCGGGCGGGTCGCCCCGCAGCTTCTCCTGCGGCTGAGCTATCCGGTTTTCGAGACGGCAAAATACCTTCTCTTTTACGGCGCGCTGCTGGCAGTTCTTTTTCTGGTACTTCACAGGCTGCAGCGGGCGGAGATTACCCGTTTCGCGAAGGACCATGAGCGGCAGATGGACGAGGTGAGAAGGCTTCTGGACGGGGAGATCTCAGACGCGGAGGCTGTCTTTCCCGAATACCGGCCCTCGCTCGATTCAATTGCTTACAGGAGCAGGCGGCTCCGCGATGACCGGGAGGAGATCCTGCGCACACTGAATCTGCGCAATGATTTTATTGCCAATGCCAGCCACGAGCTGAGGAGCCCTCTGACATCCGTCAGGGGATATGCCGAGATGCTGAAGGAAGGGCTTGCGGATACGCCGGAAGAGCGGGAACTGTGTCTGGACATGATTCTAAGTGAGAGCGGCCGGATGCTGGAGGTCATAGAGGACATTCTTCTGCTCAGCAAGGCGGAGAAGAAAACGTATCGGTCGGAGGAGATGATCCATGTGCGGCCGCTGGCGGAAGAGGCTGCGCTCTCCCTCGGACCGGGAGCCTCAAAAGCGGGGATTGATATTTCCTGTACGGGAGATATGCAGGTCAGGGCCGCAGAGAAGGATATCTGGGAGATTCTCTATAATCTGACGGATAATGCGGTCCGTTACGGGAAAGACGGCGGCTATGTCCGCATTGTTATGGAGCCGGGTCGGATTGAGGTGCAGGATGACGGCATCGGGATCGCGCCGGAACAGATCGGGCATATTTTCGAACAGTTTTACAGAGTTGACGAGACAAGGGAGAGCCCGGCCGGAGGAACGGGTCTGGGCCTCTCCATCGTAAAGGCGATCGTGAACGGATACGGCGGTCGGATCGAGGCGGAGAGTACATACGGAGAAGGCACTGTGTTTACCGTGACATTTCCGGAGGAGGTGCTGCCATGAGAACGTGTATTCTCCGGAAAAGATTACGGGTTTTGATTGCGGCCGTCTGTATGGTCATGTTCCTCTTCGGAAGCGTGTCCGGCCCGGCGGCTGTCTGCCGGGCGGATGCGGATGCCGGAGCAGATCCGGCCGGGATCCGCTGTGAAGACGGCAATGAAAACTGCCTGCTCCTGCAGATGGTGATGCGGGGCGATTTCGCTTCTTTTGATGCGGAGGATGTGCTGCACCAGAGAATCTATTCAGCTGTATTGGTGAAAATGAAGGCTGTGACCGAAGAGGACCTGCGGCATTACTGCGCCGAATTCGGCCGCGGAGAGGATTCTGTGCGGGAACAGTATGACCTCGCGCTCTCAAACTGTCTGCTGGCGGAGATTCTCTATAAGCAGACATGCGGTGAGGAGATCTCCGACGCGGAGCGGGTGCTCCTCCTTTTTCTGGAAGCTCCGGGAGAAAACCCGGACACCAGCTCCGCAGAGACAGCTGAGAGTGAGAGGGAAGTAATAAGAGACCGGATCACGGAGGAGACGATCAGCCGGATCGCCTCGGAGACCGGGCTCGGGGAAGGTTATGTGAAGCGGCTGATCAGCGCTTCTCGACCAGCACCTTTCTGACGCGGCGCTCGTCGGCATCGATGACGGTGACGACTGCATCCTGCCAGGTGAAGGTGTCGCCTTCCTTCGGGAAGGAGCCAAGCATTTCGATGCACCAGCCGCCGACTGTGTGGCTGTCAAAGGAGAATGAGGATTCCTTCCAGTGCATCAGTTCGATGAATTCAGAGACCTGCATGTCTCCGTCCAGTTCGAAGGTGCCGGATTCATTTTCCGACAGATCCTGGCTGACGGCATCCGTCTCGTCCGTGAGATCGCCGACCAGCTGCTCCAGGACGTCCTCCATGGAGACGACGCCGAGTGTGCCGCCGTATTCATCCGTGACGATGGCGAGATGCTGGCGGGACTCCCTGAAGATTTTCAGGACGGCCGGGAGCTTCATCGTGCGGTACACGTAGCAGGGCTCGAGGAGGAGCGAGCGGATGTCGGGGTGGTCATCGTCGATCATGGCCTTGAGAACCCGGTTGACCGGCAGGATGCCGATGCAGTTGTCCCTGCTGTCTTCGTAGACCGGAATTCTGGAGTAAGGGGAGTGCTCGATGACGTCGAGGGTTTCCTGCCAGTCGTCTTCCGCGTCGATGGCCAGGAGATCGACTCTGGCCGTCATGACTTCTGACGCGGAGATATCCTGGAAATCAATGGCGGCGCTCACGAGATCGGACGCATCCTCGTCCAGGACGTCTTCGCTCTCCGCGATGTCGATGATGGAGTGAAGCTCCATCGCCGCGGCTTCGTTGTCTTCTTTTGTGTCGCCCTTCATGGGAGCCGTGATCTTATTTACGGCCCAGACCACTGGCAGTGTGACGGGGCGGAGCAGGGTCATCAGGATCCGCACGGGACGGGCGAAGCGCAGAGAGTATGCGGTTGCATTCTTTTTGGAAACGATTTTGGGAATCGTCTCGCCGAAGATGATGACGGCCACCGTGATGACGAGCGTGGAAACCCATGTATACGAATCCCCGAGCGAGATGATCACGGCGATAGTGCCGAGCGAGGAGGCCGCGATATTGACCAGGTTATTTCCGACCAGGATCGCGGAGAGCGCGTCATCGAAGTGGCTGAGGATGTAGAGAACCGTTTTCGCTTTTCTCGAGCCTTCTTCCGCGCTGTGGTCCAGACGCACGCGGTTGGCGGAGGACAGCGACATTTCCGACGCGGAGAAAAATGCGGAGCCAAGTACGCAGAGTACGATGGCTGCAATATAATACCAGATTGTCATCACGCATTTCCTCCTTTCTCTTTGTCTGTTCTTGCGCCGGCCTGATCCGTGACCCGGAGCCGCAGCCTCATAATCCGGTTGTGGTTCATGGAGGAGACGGTGATCAAAAGGTTCCGGTAGCGGAAACTGTCTCCCTCCTTCGGGATGCCGGTGAAGTTCTCGTAAGCCAGTTCGCTCATGAGCTTGCCGTGCAGTCTTTTTTCTTCTTTTTCACTGACTGAGATATCCAGTTCGTCCAGAACGTCCAGAACGTGTTCTTCCGCGCTGACGCTGTAGCAGCCGTCCGAGAGAGGCACGATATTGCGGACGACCTTGTCGTCCTCGTCCCAGATTTCCCCGACCAGTTCTTCCAGGATGTCCTCCGTCGTCACGATGCCGAGTGTGCCCCCGTAGTTGTCGGTCACAACCGCCATGTTCAGCTTCCTGCGCGACATGACGGTGAGCAGATCGTCGATTTTGGCTGACTGGTGGACGAAAAACGGCTCGTCGATCAGCTGACGGATCCGCACATCCTGTCCTCTCCGGATATAGTGCTTGATGTACCGGCGGATCTGGAGAATGCCGATGATGTTGTCGACGGAACCCTCGTAGACCGGCAGGAGGCTGTGATTCTGTTCCTTAATAAAGGAGAGGATTTCCTCCTGCGACATGTCCACGTTGATGGCGGCCACGTCCACGCGGCTCGTGAGAATGCTCTCCACGGTCCGGTCGCCGAACTGCAGGGCGGAGGAGATGAGGTCTCCCTGCTCCTCGTCCAGCGTGCCCTCTTCCGTCATGTCTTCGATGATGTCGTACAGGTCGTTCTCGGTGACGGCTGCTTCCGGCTCGCCTTTCGTGAGGCTGGCAGCTCCGTTCCCGATCATGGTCAGGAGGGCGGCCGCCGGTTTCAGGACAATCATGAGAAAATAGAGCGGTTTGGCACAGAAAAGGCTCAGCCGTTCGCTGTATTTCCGGGCGATGCTCTTGGGGAGCATTTCTCCGAAGAAAAAGACGACGAGTGTCGTGATGACGGTGGAAATGGTTACCGCGGAGACACCCCAATGTTTTGTGACGGTCAGGGTGACAATCGAAGCCGCCGCCAGGTGCACGATATTGGTACAGATCAGGATCGTGGTGATGGCGCGGTCAAAATGGGCGGTGATAAAGAGCGCTTCTTCCGCGCGGGGATCTCCGTTTTCCGAAGCGACATGGAGTCTGGCTTTTGACACGGAGGCAAAAGAGGTCTCGGCGATGGCAAAGAACATCGCGAGAAGGAGCAGAAGGATCACAATCAGCCAGGATATGGGACTGCCGTCTTGCATACAATAAATCTCTTTCTAAATCACAAAAAGCATGGTTAACAGGTAAAAGTCATCATACAGCAAATGTGAGGGACTGTCCAGAGATCCCCGCGGGGAGGCGGTTTGCGGACAGGAAACATCCCTGTTTGTTTCTCACATGAGAGGGGCGACGCACTTGAGGAGCATGCCCGTCAGTCTGTAGGAGAGCTTCTCCTCCTCGATGCGTGCAGGGGTGACTTCCCGGCACGCGGACAGCGTCTCCAGAAAATCATCTTCAATCCCGGCGATGCAGCTGCACCTGTAGAGATAAGCAGCGCATTCAAAATGGTGGTAGAGACTGCGGTAATCGAAATTGATCGTTCCGACGACGGCTTTCTGCCCGTCGCTGACGCAGATTTTGGCGTGGACAAAGCCGGGTGTGTATTCGAAAATCCTGACACCGGCCTCGATCAGTACCCGGTAATGGGTTTTGGCCAGCGCGTAGGCGGTCTTTTTGTCCGGTATGCCCGGCAGGATGATTTTTACGTCCACGCCCCGCTTGGCGGCGAATTTCAGGGCATTTTCCAGTTCATTATCCAGAATCAGATAGGGAGTCATGATGTGGACATAGTCGACGGCCCGGTAAAGAATGTCGATGAACACGTTTTCCGCGGTCCGCTCTCCGTCGAGAGGCGAGCCGGCGTAGGGCATGACAAAGCCGTCCGAGGGAGGCAGACAGTCAGGAGCCTGTCTTAGATACGGCTCGTAGACGGGGGCCTCCTCACCCACATTCCACATCTGCAGAAACATGAGGGTGAAGCTCCTCACGGCATCCCCCTTCAGCATGATTGCGGTGTCTTTCCAGTAGCCGAATCTCACTTTCCGGTTAATGTATTCGTCGGCCAGGTTTACGCCGCCGGTGAAGGCGGTTTTGCCGTCAAT
>CACXFM010000129.1 GCA_902766955.1 uncultured Lachnospiraceae bacterium
CATACCATCTGGCTCTGTTTCAAGAGGTACAGAAGTTCGTCAAACCCGCATAAAACTTGGATTTAGGGCTTGACATGATAGGAAGGAAGTGTAAGCTCTTAATCCCTATCGATTAGGTATATTAATAAAAGTTGTAGTAATTATGAAGAAGTTGATATTGTTCTCTCAGTTGAATCTGAAACCAAAGACGGATGAAGAACTGGTAGAGGAGATGCCTCTTCGGGAACTGGAGAAAACAGCTGCAAGACGAAGCTTATGATTATTCTGAGCAGATATTGATCACAATTCATAAGAGGACTTCATTATACTCGACTAAAGCTCTTGATATATTGGCACAGCTTCATTCGGAATATGCGTTTCGTGAGCTGCTAAAAATAGTCATTATGTCAGAAGAAAAACAAGATTGTTTTAAAACGTGTGTAAGGCTGGTTTACTGTTATCCAGAAAGAGTCAGTTCCATTATTGAATATGTCAGGATTCTTGATGATGATAAATTAATCCAGGTTATCCAAGAAAAAGCAAGAGCGGTCCATCCTAGTGATAATTATAATCAGCAAAAATCTCTGCAAGAATTTGTAAGTCATAACACAAAATGTCAGATCATTGATCACAGTATATTGATATCAGAATTGCTAGTGAAAATATCAGAAGAGATTGATCCGGACTGTTTTTATGCTGCCGTCGGGTTCACATTCTCTAGTGGTTTGAGAGTAAGCGTCAAATAGCCGGTGTCTAGGAACCACACATCTTCTGCGGTATGATCTGGAAAAGTATGTTTTCATAGCAGGAGGGCATTATGGACCGGGATGCATATGAGGTCAGGTTGAATCAATGGGAAAAACTTATCCAGGAAGCCAGCACTTGTGGAAAATCAAAGAAGCAGTGGTGTATCGACAACGGCGTCAGTGCAAAGCAGTTCTACTACTGGCAAAGGAAAGTCCGGCATCGCGCAATTGAAAAGAGCTGTCTGGTACCAGAGAAGACGCTGCCTGGATTTGCAACTTTGGAGCTGCCGGCAGAGGAGCCCCCACATATACAAAACGCCACTGCCCAGGCATCGGATCCCCGGAATGTAAACACCGCTTCGGCCGTGGTCCTTTGTTGCAAGGACTATCGTCTCCTGATAGGGGACAGCATTTCGGAGCAGACACTGAAGACTGTTCTTCGAGCGATAAAAAATGCTTAAGGAAGCAGCCGGGATCAAAAAGGTCGTGCTCCGTCTTGGAAAGACAGATCTCCGCCGCGGAATTGACGGGCTGGTGTCAATCATCCGGCTTTCAGGGAACATGGATCCGATGGAAATCGGGACGCTGTATCTTTTTTGTGGATCCCGCCCGGATCGGATCAAGGGGATCACGTTCGAAGGCGACGGATTTCTGCTCCTCACCAAACGCCTGAGCAGGGAAAACCGGTTTCAATGGCCAAGAAGCGCAGATGAACTGCGGGCAATTACCCGGAAGCAGTATGAAAACCTGATGGACGGATTCAGTGTGGAAAGCACGATCAAAATGGCAGAAAAACCTCAAAAAGATTGAACTTTTTAAAAAAGTACTTGCAATCATGGCAGCATTGAATTATAATAGGTATATACCTATTATAAAGGAGAACTATGCCATGAAGACACCAGAAGAAGTGACGCGCGCCAGAACACAGGCGCAGGCAAAATACGATAAGAGCCATACAACCGGCTTTTACATGAAACTGAATACCGGGACTGACCAGGATATCCTGTCCTGGCTCGAGAAACAGAGTTCCAAACAAGGTGCGATCAAGCAGCTGATCCGGGAAGAAATCCGGCGTGAGTCCTGACGCGGAAGAGGGAGGAACGAAGTTGAACCCGGAAATGGCAGATTTCATGAAAGAAATAAACAGGAAGGAAGATGCAGAAGAGCTGCGTCTTCTTCTTGTCGCGCTCCGGGAAGAAAACGAGCTCCTGAAAAACCGCGAGAGTGAAAGGCTTAGGGCAGAAGCGGAAATGTCTCTCCTGTATCGTCAGATGGAGGATGAAGTGAAAGGCCTCCGTAAAGAAAACGCATCCCTTACAAAAGAAAATGCGGATCTCAGGGAAAAACTGGAGCGGGCCAGTACAGGCAACGCGCTGAAAGCGAATACGATCTTTGGGCGCCGGACAGAGAAACTGACGGATCTCATGGACCAGGCGGAAAACGGGACGGATACAGAAGATCCGCTTTCAGAGGAAGCAGTGGAAACAGAAGGACACAAAGAGGCCAACAGGAACGGTTCATCAGCAAAAAAGCATGGGACGCGGAAGAAGGGAAAAAGAAAAGAAGACCTTTCGAAGCTGCCCAAACAGACTGTGTACGAATACGATGAAAAGGAACTGGACAGGCTCTTCGGGGAGGGGAACTGGAGGATCGTAAGTTGGCACAACACGGTCAAAAAGGAATATCTTCCTTCCATTGTCTATGCCAAAGAGACCATGACTCCGGTTGTATCGGTCGGGCTTGAGCATGTGATGGAATGCCTGACCCCAAAGAATGTCCTTCTTCCGGGATCAGACGCGACGCCGTCTCTTGTAGCCGCGATCATGAACAATAAGTTCTCCCTTGCCCTCCCTGTTGAGCGGCAGGCGAGAGAGCTGGCCCGGCATGGAATTGCCCTTTCCAGGCAGACCATGACGAACTGGGTGATCCGTTTCAGCGAGGAACGGTTTGCGCAGGTGTATTCTCATCTTGCGAAACTTCTGAAGAAATCCGGCTGCACCCAGTGTGACGAGACGACAATCCTGGTGATCCGCGACGGCCGCAGGGCCGGCCGGAAAAGCTATATGTGGGTTCATATCACGAGCGAGCTGGGCTCAGAACAGAAAATCGCAGTGTTTACTTATGAGCCGGACCGTTCCGCGGACCATCTGCGGGACTTTTATGAGGATTATGTCGGAGAGATCATCTGCGATGCTTACTCCGCATACAAAACATTTGAAGCAGAAAACGGGGATGTCATCGTTTTATGTGGATGCTGGATGCATTCGCGCCGCAGATGGGCGGAGGCACTGCGAGTTCATAACACAAAAGGTCTCACGAAAGAAGAGATAGATGTCCTGCCGGAAGCAGAAGCACTCCGCCTGATCAGTGAGATCTATAAGGAAGAAATGCCGTTGAAACATTGCACAACGAAAGAACGTCTTCATAGAAGGAAAACGGAGGTAAAGGAAAAGGTCGATGCGTACTTCACCTATATCGAGTCTCTTGATCTGGCCGATCCGGAGTTTTCAGAGAAGCTTGTGGATGCCGTACAATACTCGCTGAATCAGAAAGAGTATCTTTGTCGGTTCCTTGAGAAAGGAAATGTCCCGATGGACAACGGAGCATGTGAGAGAACGATCAGGTCCCTGGCCGTTGGCAGAGGCAACTGGATGTTCAGTACTTCGCCGGAAGGTGCGAGATCGAATGCGATCATGTACAGCCTTGTGGAAACAGCAAAGGCAAACGGTGCAGATGTTTATTACTACCTGAAATACCTTCTTGAGAACACGCCTTCAACCCCTGAGCTGCGGATTGGTGAAAAATATCTTGATGATCTGATGCCCTGGTCAAAGGCTTATCAGGATTATGAAGCGGCGCAGAAAAAGGAATTGTTTGAGCTGAGGATCCCGCCTTCTGAGAAGGAACCGACCGGAAAGAAGCTAATGGGTTCAAGAGTGGCATAAATGCCAAAAACGCACAAAACTCAATAAACTCATAAAAGTACACGGGGATTAGTACCCTTCAGGGCATAAGCAGCATAGATCCTGGGGAAACCGTTCAGAACATCACTAAAGAGTAATGCCAGAACCGCGTAAAATGGTCCTGGCACATACGATAACAAAGATCGACTATATTGACTATACACCGGCTATTTGACGCTTAC
>CACXFM010000130.1 GCA_902766955.1 uncultured Lachnospiraceae bacterium
AGATTTCGTTGATTTTTGCGACAGCAGTTTCACTTAGACAAGCCATAGTTTCCTCCTTGTGCTACATTTTCTCTGGCGTTGACGAAACGCCGCAAGACTGCTTCATAATAACAGTCTCATCCTGTGACAAAAACACATCTTCAAACGGCAGCATGTTTATGAATGAACCGGAAACAATCATTTTTGCGGACGGTTGAAGAGATGCTGATTCATTATAGCATTAAAACGGCTTGTCTGTCGTGTATTTTTTGTATCTTTTTAAGACAAATTTCGTTATGAAAACTGTGATATTAGTTATATTGCTCTAACTTCTAATCGAGAGAGAAATATCGAATTAAGCCTCTTCCTCGGGCGGAAGTATGATATTCAGAAGGACGGCCATAATCGTGGCGACATTGCCGCCTGCTTCGACGATCGCCTGCATGCTGGGCAGATAAGCAAAACTGATACCTAATATAATAGGAAGTTCCGAACCGAAGCGGAAGCGGCCGGATCCGGCGGGAAAGAGCTGGACAGGGGGTAACACATCCGACGATCATGGCGACAAGGTGGAACTACCACAAGGCCTTCTGAATTGTGAAAAATGACAGATCGGATTTCGAAAACCATGCCAGTCACACTTCTGATTAAGCTTAATCATGAGGGTAACGAAAACCGTTAAGTAATTATGCATAAAATACGGAACTAAAATACAGAAAAAAGGCGGGGAGGAAGGGCGTCTACTTGTAAAAGTATCCAAAATCGACCGATTTGATAAAATATTAGTGCCCCGAGATTGATTTTTAGGCAATATTGATTTAAAATAATCAACGAAATCGTTTGAATTTCCAATTTAAAGGAGGATATGATATGAAAAAACAAGTGCTGAGCATCGCTCTCGTTGCAGCCATGACGGCTTCCATGAGTGTTCCGGCTTTCGCGGCTACCGAGGTTGCCAAGACAGATCTTGCCTATAAGGGCGATCTTGAGATCATGCATTTTTCCACCTCAGAGGAATCTGAAGGAAACGGCGGTTCGGACGGCTTCCGTACAGTGCTGGCAGCATGGAATGAAGCTCATCCGGATATCAATCTGGTAGAGAATGTTCTTGCGAATGCAGAGTACAAGACACAGGTTGCGACTCTTGCTGCAGCCGGCGATCTTCCGGACGTATTCCTCCTTCAGGGCATGAATACAAAGCAGTGGGCAGAGCAGGGCCTCATCATGGATCTGACGGATACCATCAAGGCTTCTCCGTATTATGATTCTTATGAGCAGAACTACTTCACACCGTTCAAGGACGGCGAGAAGATCTACGGCTATCCGGTTCTTACGGGCGGCACCTGCACGGTCGTGATTTATGACAAGCAGATGTGGAAAGATGCCGGCTTCGAAGAATTCCCGACAACATGGGAAGATGTCGAGAAGGCATCCGAGTACTTCAATGAACAGGGCATTGACACCATCGCATTCGGCAACGGCGGCAAGTGGCAGGCAAACAGCTGCTTCCTTTCTACGCTGGGCAACAGATACACAGGTCCGGACTGGTTCCAGAGCCTGATCGACAAGAGCGGCGCCAAGTTTACGGATGAAGCTTTCGTGAAAGCTCTTGCAGAGACACAGCATCTGTTCACGGAAACCGATATTTTCAACGATGACTTCAATGCCGTCACAAACGAAGATGCGCGTGAATACTACATCTCCGGCGATGCGGCTGCTTTCATCGGCGGCAACTGGGATGAGTCCTACATCTGGGCAGCTCTGAAGGACGCTGACGAAGAGAAGTTCAACAACATCGGATTTGCGGTTCTTCCGCAGCCGGCTGACGCAACGGAAGCTCCGACATCCCAGAACATCGGCCTTGGCTATGCTGTCGCCATCAACCCGAAGGTTGCAGAAGATCCGGACAAGCTCGCAGCAGCGATCGACCTTGCTCAGGAAGTGACAGGCCCCGCATTCTCCACATATGTTGCTGAGAACTACGCTCTGGGCGGCCTGACGGATGCAGGCGAAGTTGACCTTTCCGCATTCGATCAGATCACACAGGATTTCTACAACTGGTCCTACGTTGACACAGAAAAGTGCGAAATCTATGACTCCTACATCAACAGCGCTGTATGGGATGTTCTGAATACGGATCTGCAGACTCTGATGAACGGCGAAATCACTCCGGAAGAAGTTGCTGCCAACGCGCAGGCTGCTTACGAAGCAAACTATTGATCAGCAGACACTTTTAAAGAAGTATCTGACTTGCGTAACTGTTTACTGATCATGGACCGCTCTGCTCATGCGATGGGCGGAGCGGTCTTTTCGCTTTATGGGGGAGGCATACCCGTATGTTAAATTCCATCAAGCCGAAAGGCAGAACGGTATTTCTCTATCTGGTCATACCTGTGGCCGCCTTTATCTTTACCGTTTTCATACCTCTGATTACGTCGCTCGTGTACAGCTTCTTTGACTGGAAGGGCGGCCCGAATAAATCGTTTATCGGCCTCGACAATTATGCGCAGCTCTTTAAGGATTCCACTTTCTGGCTGGCGTTTTCACATAACATCTATCTCGTCATCGCCTGTATCATCGGACAGATCGGCATTGCGTTTGTACTGGTCCTGATGATCAATTCAAGACTTGTCAAACTGAAGACCATGCACAGAACCTTCGGATTCTTCCCGAGCACGATTGCGGCGGTCTGTATCGGTCTTATCTGGAACATGATTTATCACAACAAATACGGCCTCATCAATTCTTTTCTGGAGGCGATCGGGCGCAAGGATCTCTGCCAGGTGTGGCTGAATAATACCAAGCTCGTCATGCTGCTGGTCACGATCCCTCTGATCTGGCAGTATATCGGATATTATATGGTCATCCTTCTTTCCGCGATTTCCTCCATCAGTACCGAGGTGCTGGAGAGCGCCGAGATCGACGGCGCGACGGGATTCCAGAAGGCCATCTATATCACGCTGCCTCTGATCAAGAATACCGTTCTCGTCTGCGTGACGCTCTGTATTGCGGGCAATATGAAAGCCTTCGACAACATCTACGTCATGACGGCCGGCGGCCCGGGCAATGCGTCCATGGTTATGGCCATGTACGGATATCAGGTATCCTTCGGACAGAGCAACATGGGATACGGCAGCTGTATTTCCGTTGCGATCTTCGTTCTGTCCCTGATTGTCATCGGCGGATCACAGTTCCTGATCAATTATATTACGAGAGAGAAGGAGGCGTGACGTATGGATGCAAATTATGGCCAGACTCATAAAGTGAGACGCGGAATCGCGGGATTTTTCATGAATTTCGTGCTTCTCGCCTTCTCGATTTCCTGTATTTTCCCGCTGGTTTGGATGCTCTATTCCTCCTTTAAAGAGAAGCGTGCGTTCAATGCCGACGTCATGGGCCTTCCGACGAAGCCGACCCTGATTAATTACACGAGAATCTTAAGCAACAGCGACTATCACCTCGGACAGTCCATGTGGAACAGCGTCCGGACGACGGCGATTTCCATTATCCTGATCGTTGCGTTCAGCTTTATCGTCGGATATATTCTGTCCAGAGTGAAATTCAAGCTGAACAGGGTACTGTATATCATGTTCCTGATGGGCATGCTGATCCCGATTCATTCGCTGCTTGTACCTATTTATATTGTGTTCCAGCGCTGCGGGATTTCGAATCAGTGGTTTACGCTGCTCCTGCCATATGTCTCCTTCGGTCTGCCGATGGGCATCTTCCTTGTGGAAGGATATGTCAAGACAATCCCGATTTCCCTGGAAGAGGCGGCGGCAATTGACGGCAGCTCTTTCTCTTATACACTGTGGCATATCATCTTTCCGATCTGCCAGCCCATCCTCGTGACGGTGGCAATCATTCAGGTGTTCAGCTGCTGGAATGAATTCTCCTTCGCCCTCGTTCTGATCAAGGACGTGGCCCTGCAGACAGTGCCGCTGGCCCTGACACAGTTCAAGGGACAGTTTGCGTCGGATTATCCGAAGCAGATGGCGGCCATGCTTCTGACCATGGCTCCGATTGTGGTTCTCTACTTTGCATTCAGCAAGCAGATTATCAAGGGAATGGTCGCGGGCGCGGTCAAAGGCTGAAAAAACAGATATGGATTAAAAAGACAGCTCTGCCGGTACGGCAGGCTGTCTTTTTTTGTCTTATAGGAAATTGCTTTGCATTTCCTATAAGACAAAAAGCCCTCCGGGCGGGATGCGACTGGTGCGCAGATGAGTTTTGCAGACTTTTGTCTGCGCGCACCAGCGCGCAAATAGTCGCAAAGCGACTCTTTGTTCATACCCGTAAAAGGATTTGCCGGGAATTATAACACCTTCCTGCAAATGTGGCTCTTTACAATTTTACTTTAGTGCGCTACTATGGTATCGTGCTGTTGTATTGCAGTCCCATAATTTCGATAAGGAGAAAACCAGATATGATGAAAAAGATCATTGCGACTCTCATGGCTTTCACGATGCTTGCGGCTGTTCCCTGCGCAGCGGCTTCCGATGCGGAAACGGCTTCCGGAGCAGAAGCGGCTTCAGGAGAGGATTTTGTTTTTAAGCACGGTTTTGACCTTGACTATCCGCCTTATTCTTACAGAGATGAGAAAGGTGATATCGGGGGTTTTGACGTGGAAATGGCGCAGGCCGTCTGTGAATACTACGGCTGGAAGTATGAACCCGTTCCGTTTAACTGGGATGCAAAGGATGCCGAGCTCAATGCCGGAAGCTGTGACTGCATCTGGTCCGGATTTACCATGAACGGACGCGAGGATGATTATCTGTGGAGCAAACCCTATTCGGACAATACACAGATGATCATGGTCAAAAAGGATTCCGGTATCGAAAAGCTCGATGATCTGGCAGGCAAAATCGTGGGCGTGCAGACATCTACCTCCGCATACGATCTGCTGAATGATGAAGAAGGCCAGGCTGCGCTCGCACAGACATTCGGTTCTCTCGAAGTCTATGAGACATACACGATTGCATTCAATGATCTCAAGGCGGGTGCGATCGATGCGATCGCGATCGACGTGACGAGCGGCAATTTCCTGATGAGCGGCGAGACCGACTACGCGTTCCTGGACGAAGCTCTGGGAAGCGAGCAGTATGCGATCGGTTTCCGCAAGGATGATACGGAACTCTGTGACAAGATCAATGCGGCTCTTGATGCGCTGGCCAAGGACGGCACATTCGACAAGATCGGCAAGAAGTATCCGGAAATCTACGATTATCTGACTCTGAACAAGTAAACGTCTGCAGCCGGAGTAATAACAGCCATGCCCGCCGGACCATACCATGCCGGAAGGCTGGCTGTTTTCTTACTATAGCGGGAAAGATTCTCCATAACCCGTAAGAGGAATCAAGATGACTTTAATCACGATGTTAACTACTATGTCAGAGGGCATGCTGAGAACGATCGGCATATTTGTGCTGACGCTCGTCGGATCTCTCCCCCTCGGGATGATCGTGGCGCTTCTCAGAAAGTCCCGCTTTTCCGTCATACGACTCCTGATCCGTGTCTACATCTCGGTCATCCGGGGTACGCCGCTGATGCTTCAGCTTCTGGTCTGGTACTTCGGCCCGTATTATCTGTTCGGCTGGTCGATCAGAGGATGGAGATTTCCCGCGCTGATACTCGGATTTATTGTCAATTATGCCGCATACTTTGCTGAAATCTACAGGGGCGGTATCGAATCGATTCCGGCCGGCCAGTATGAGGCCGCGGAGGTCCTCGGATATTCAAAGGGCCAGACGTTTATGAGGATTATCCTTCCCCAGGTGATCAAGAGGATTATGCCCTCTGTTACAAATGAAGTCATTACGCTGGTCAAGGACACGTCGCTTGCCTTTACGCTTGCCTATCAGGAAGTCTTCTCCCTGGCCAAGCAGATTTCGGCATCCCAGACTTCGTTTATGCCCTTTTTGATTGCGGGTATTTTTTACTTTGTGGCAAATTATGTAGTGGCTTTCATTATGGAGCGCATAGAAAAAGCGCTGGATTATTACAAATAACGCCCTGCGGATTAAGGAGGATAGGTAAGACGGCCATGATTATTGAGATGAAAAACATCAGGAAGCATTTCGGCGGACTGGAAGTTCTGAAAGATATCAGCTTCGTTGTGGACAGCGGCGAAGTGGTCAGTATCATCGGACCGTCCGGATCCGGCAAATCGACACTTCTGCGCTGTGCGACCTTTCTCGAGACAATCGATGGCGGCGAGATCACGTATATGGGAGAACGTGCGGCTTACACGGTGGAGGACGGAAAAGCCGTATATGTGCCGCATCACGAGCTCCGGCATTTCCGCAGCTACTGCGGTCTGGTTTTTCAGCAGTTCCATCTGTTCCCGCATTACAGCGTTCTTAAGAATCTGATTGATGCACCTGTGGAAGTACAGAAGCGGAGCAGGGAAGAAGCCGTGGAAACGGCCATGGGCCTTCTGCGCAAGATGGGCATCGAGGACAAGGCGGACGCATATCCGTATCAGCTTTCTGGCGGCCAGCAGCAGCGCGTGGCGATCGCCAGGGCACTGGCCATGAAACCGGAGATTCTCTTCTTTGATGAGCCGACTTCCGCACTTGACCCGGAACTGACGGGAGAAGTCCTGAAAGTCATCAGGCAGCTCGCCGACGAGAGAATGACCATGGTGGTCGTCACCCATGAGATGCCTTTTGCGAAGGCGGTCAGCAACAGAGTTCTGTTCATGGACGGCGGCGTGATCGTGGAACAGGGGCATCCCCTGCAGGTATTCGACAATCCGCAGGAAGACAGAACAAAACAGTTTTTGCGGGTCTTTGAGAGATAAGCATAAAAATGAGGACAGAAATGAAAAGACCTGGAATTCAATACAGTATCATGAATCCGACCGGAAATATCACTGCACTGGTGGAAAGCGAAGTGGAGAGGGACAGACAGGCTTCTTGTGCCCGCTCCATTATGCAGAAGCACCCCGAAGTGGAACAGGTCGGATTTATGCGTTTCGGGAGTCATGAGAGCGGAGGGGAATCCTGTCTGCCGGAACTCAGAATGGCCGGGGGCGAATTCTGCGGAAATGCTTCCATGTGTGCGGCGGCACTCTGTGTTCTGCGGGCTGCCGGCATGGATCCGGACGGATGTGCCGAAGGAGGCCCGGAGCGCACGGTTTCCCTGAAGGTGTCGGGGAGCGCGGAGGCGGTGAAGGTGCGCCTTCGAAGGGAAGAGGACGGATCTTTTTCCGCGGGCGTTCTGATGCCGCCGGCAAAGGACGTGGGATACGGGACATTTTCATGCGGCGGTCTTAAGGGAGAACTGCCCGTTGTCAGAATGGAGGGAATCTCGCACGTAATGATTGAGCGGGGATCACCGTTTTTCGCGCTTCTTGAAAATACCTCATCGGCTGCCCGGGCAGTGAGGGAGTTCTGCGGGACTCTCGGGGCGGACGGACTGGGCCTTATGTTCCTTGAGGAGAAGAGCGATGGTCTTTATCTGACGCCGCTGGTCTATATCCCGGGAAGCGATACCATTTTCTGGGAGCATTCATGTGCCAGCGGAAGCGCCGCCGCCGGCATGTATATGGCCCGGAAACACGGAGGCCCGGTTGACCTGGCATTCCGGGAACCGGGGGGGACGCTTCGGGCCGCCGCCGGGGGAGAGGACGGAGAGACCTGGCTTTACGGCAGGACGTACCTGGTATCAGAGCATATTTTATGAACTGTCAAAGTTGACTTTGATACAGAGAATAGATATACTGTTATATTGCAAGTTTACTAAAAAGCTCGGAAGGGAATAACACCATGGGGAAATATCTGGTTAAGCGCATCCTTCTTGCGGTTCTGTCTGTTCTGGTGATCTGTATGATCACTTTTTTTGCGATGAATGCAGTTCCGGGAGGACCCTTTAATTCGGAAAAAGCGCTGTCGGAAGCCACAAAGGCAGCGCTGGAAAAGCGCTACAATCTCGATAAGCCTGTCATCATACAGTTCGGTCTTTATATGAAGAATGTCATGCGCGGCGATTTCGGAGTGTCATTAAAGACGGGCCGCGATATCAGCGGCACCATCCGCGACTGCTTCAAAGTTTCCGCAAAGATCGGCGGCCTCGCGGCTCTGTTTGCGGTCATCATCGGAGTTGTGCTCGGTGCGCTTGCGGCTCTTTTCCGCAATAAATGGCCGGACCGGCTGATCATATTCCTGACGACACTCTTTACGGCCATGCCTTCTTTTGTGTTTGCGACATTTCTGCTGATGATTTTCTGTATTCAGCTGAAACTGCTTCCTGTCTGGGACGCCTCCAGCAAATCACTTCTGCTGCCGGTGGTCGCACTCGCGGCATATCCGACGGCATATATTACAAGACTGACCAAGACCAGTATGCTGGATGCCCTGGGACAGGACTATATCCGTACTGCCCGCTCCAAGGGTGTCTCGACAGTGATGGTGATTTTCAAACATGCACTCAGAAATGCACTCATTCCCGTGATTACGTATATCGGACCGATGCTGGCATATATTCTGACCGGATCTCTCGTCGTGGAGAATATCTTCACAATCGGCGGACTCGGACAGCAGTTTGTCAAATCCATCAATAACCGCGATTACCCCATGATTATGGCGACGACCATCTTCCTGGCAGTGATCATGGTTCTCATGAACCTGCTCAGCGATATTATGTACAAAGTCGTTGACCCGCGCATCAAGCTGGACTGAAGGGAGAAGGGAAGATGGAAGAGATCAATAAAATGCCCAGGAAAAATGCTCTCAGCCTTCAGGTTGATGTGAGCAGATTTGAAAAAGCAACAGAAGACGAAAAAAGACAGCAGGAAGTCATGAGTGAGTCCACCACCTTTTTTAAGGACGGTATGAGAAAGCTCATGAAGAATCCGCTGGCGGTGGGATCCATTGTCGTCCTGGTTCTGATTATCCTGACGATTGTGTTTGCGCCGCTCGTCGTGCCATACGGATATTCCGATATTATCAAGGTGAACGGCAGAAGAGACAAGACTGCCAAGAACCTGGCTCCTTTTGAATACTCTAAAAAAGAACTCAAGTTTATGGAGGAGAGCGGTGAAAAGCTGTTTCCGCATATTATGGGAACAGATTCCATGTGCCGTGATTACTTCATCCGCGTGGTGTACGGAACCAGGATTTCTCTTACGGTCGG
>CACXFM010000131.1 GCA_902766955.1 uncultured Lachnospiraceae bacterium
CAGCTGCAGTTCCGAAATATAGTCCTTTGACTTGAGTGAAGAGAGATCGCTGACCTGATTGTAATCAAGATAAAAACTGGTGATGTTCTCGTGCTTTGCAAGCGGGGAGATATCGCTGATCTGATTGTGTTCGAGCTTGAGGGTATAGAGCTCGGGCATGCCGGACAGACTGCCGATGGAGGCGATCCGGTTAAACTGCAATTCGAGTGATGTCAGCGCCGGCAGATTGGTGAGAGATGTGAGATTCTCGATCTCATTATGATTGAGATACACGGAACGCAGTGCCTTAAGACCGTTCAGAGGGGATACATCCCGGATCTTATTATTGTCCAGTGTCAGATATTCCAGTCTGGTCAGTCTGGACAGCGGGGAAATATCCGTAATGTTGTTATCGCTGAGATTAAGCCATGTCAGACCGGTCAGGTTTTTGACCGGAGAGATATCATCGATTTCATTGCCTGACAGGCCGAGGGAAGACAGGTTCGGCAGGTCTCTCAGAAAAGACAGATTGTCAATGTGGCTTTTCGTAAAATACAGTTCTCTGAGGCCCTTCAGTTTACTGACGGGCCTGATATCGCAGTCTTCACTTAACCGTGCTGATAATTTGCTGAGGTGGGGCAGCTGCGCAAGGTCGCTCAGGTCGCGGACGACATGATTGCCGCAGTAGATTTGAGTGATCTCCGCGATATCGCTGAAGAGGATATCCCCACTCTCGATTTCCACTGCTTTCCGGATGGCCGCTTCAATGGCGGGATCCTTCCAGACAGTCACATAATCTTTGCCTTCCGGGGTATCCATGCGGCGCTCCTCAAAAGAGACTTCGTCAGTTTCAGAGGCTGTGCCGGTTTCAGAAGCTTCCGCGGTGCGGCAGAAGACGCCGGAAGGGTCCGGAAATACGCCTGCAGATAAGGACAAAACGGCAGCGGTCATGAGGGAGAGAGAAAGAGAGAGAACCCGATTCTTTTTCATGGGAAGGACTCCTTTAATATGCTGCTTCTATTTTACATGATTGCGCGAAGGTGTTCCATAGTTGCCGGAAGATAAAAAAAGTTTTTCGGAGATTCCCGGACGACAGAACTTTTAGTATAAAATGAAAAGACAATTTGGTATATAATGATTGTGGGAGCGTGCAGCGCGGAACAATCCGTAATCATTTTTTTCGATCGTTTTTATACCAAAAGTCTGGCCACCCTTCGTGCCTGCACGAAAGTATGGACATGACTTTATGGTGCGGGCGGAGAAATAAAGGAAGGAATCATGAAGAGGAGGGGGAATCATGAAGAAGCGCACATTCCTGCCGTATATGGCAGCGGCCGTGATGCTTGCATCCGCATGTCCGGTTTCGGCGGACACACCGGACGTCGACTACGCAGCGGCGTATGCACCCGCTTTTGCGGAAGCGGAGTCGCGGTACCGTGAAGAGAACACCGGGCATCCGATCTATAATGGCATTTCTTTTGCCTATTTCGATATAACGGGTGACGGGATCAAAGAACTGGTCTTCGAAAAAATCTATAATAAGCATGGCAAGACGTTCTGGGTCTACTCCTTTGACGGGACGAATCTCTACAATTTCGGAAATGCCGACAATGATGCCGATTACGACTCGATCTGCGGATATAAAGGCGGCATTCTGTACAGGGAGAGTTACAAAGGATCCGTGTCTCTGTATCACGCCGCGTTCAGCGGCGGGCAGGGGACCGTCGAGGAGATTTACAGCGGCACGTACGACCGGGCGGGAGAACCGCCTGCCTTAAAGGATCTCACGGATTATTATGATGCGTCTGCCGTGACGGAGAACTCCGGCGAGTGGACGGATCTGGATTGGTAAAATGATATGGATCGCAGTCATGAAACATTAAAAGTATTTCTCGCGGAAGATGAATACGTGATCCGGCAGGGCATCCGCAACAGCATCGACTGGAGCGCCCGCGGTTATGATTTCTGCGGCGATGTGGGCGACGGGGAGATGGCTTACGCCATGATCCGCGAAAAAGAGCCTGATATCGTGATCACGGATATCAGGATGCCCTTCATGGACGGGCTCGCGCTCAGCCGGCTCATCAAAAAAGAATTTCCGTCCATTGAGATCATTCTCCTGACCGGTTATGAAGAATTCGAATACGCGAAGGAGGCGATTGACATCGGCGTGGCCCGCTATCTCTCCAAGCCCGTGAGCGGTGAGCAGCTCATGAAGGAAGTCGACGCGCTGGCCGCGAAGATCCTCGAAAAGAGGGAAGAGCAGGCGCTCGTCGAGCAGTACGCGCGGGAGATGGGCGACAAGACGGAACAGAAGAAGCAGGACTTCTTCAGAAGCCTGGTCACGGGCAGAAAATCCATGCCGGAGATCCTGGACGATGCGGTCAAGCTGGGCATTGAGCTGATTGCGCCCTGGTACAGGATCGTTCTCATCCGCATCTGGTCGACCAGGCATGACGCGGACGAATACTCGGGGGCAGTGCTTGACACGGAAGAGCAGCTCGAAAAAGCGGCTGAGGAAGACGGCGGCCTTGTGTTCGACCGCGATCTGGAGGGCAAGGCGCTGCTGCTCCGCGCGGAGAGCAAAGAGGTGCTGGAGCAGAAGACGGAGCGGTGCAGAGAAGTTCTGTCGGAACTCGCCCTGCGCCACACGAGCATGCGCTACTTCGGCGGGGTCGGCACGGCGGTCACGAGGACGGGAAATATACCGGCTTCTTTTGAAGCGGCGCGGTCTGCCCTGGCCCACCGGTATATGGACAAAGAGAACCAGTTCTTTGCCGGGACGGAGGCGGTCCCCGGCGGCCAGAAGGACGCCCCCGGTCTCCGCGATCTCAGGCCGGACAGTGCGCTGCGAAGCCAGCTCATGGAGTTCCTGCGGCTGGGCGACAGCTCCGAGACGGACATTTTCCTGGAGGAATATCTGCGGTCAATGGACGGCGATGCGCTGCAGTCGGCCCTGCTGCGCCAGTACATCGTGATGGACGTCTATTTCTGTGCGGCAGAATTCATTGAAAAGGAACTGAAAGGTGACAGGGACACGCTGGAAATGCCTGGGCCCGGCTCCGACGCATTTCTGGGCAGGGAGCAGGCGGCTGCATATATCCGGCGCATTGTCACGAAGGCGGTGGAAGAGCGGGAGAAGACCGTGAGGAGCCGCAGCCACGAGGCGGTGGAGCAGGCCATCAGCTATATCCGCACGCATTATGCCGAAGAGGATCTGTCGCTGAATACACTGGCCTCCCACGTCAACTTCTCGCCCAATCACTTAAGCTCGGTTTTCAGACAGGAGACCGGACAGACCTTCATTCACTATCTGACCGAATACCGCATGAAAGAAGCCAGGGAGCTCCTGCGTCTGACATCAAAGAAAAGCAGCGAGATCAGCCTGATGGTCGGCTACAGAGATCCTCATTATTTCTCGTATCTCTTCAAGAAGACCCAGGGTGTCACGCCGACCCAGTACCGCGAAGGCTGAGACCGGACCAGGGGAAGGCAGGCAGACACCGGATCAGACATCCGGACAAAAGGAAGAGGAAGCGGCATGAAAGCACCCGGTAAAAATGAGGGAAGATTGCCTCTGGCAGGCAGGATCCGTATATCCTACCTGCTTCTTCTGATACCTGTCATTATCTTTCTCCTGATCGTGTTTTTCTATTTCTGGCAGACCAATGAGACCTACGAAAACATGCTCAATTCCGTGGTGGAAGCCAGCCAGTTCTCCCTCGACTTCAAGAATGACTTCGACTACGAGACTTATCTTCTGATCGTGGGCAATAAACCACCCGAAGAATCCGGCCTGGACGGGATGCTTTCGGATGCGGAGCAGGTGGTTGACGGCCTGGAGCAGTACACCAACAATGATGAAAACCGCGGGCGTCTGGTCAGCATTTCCCGCTACCTGGACAATCTCGGCACCTATATCGACCGGATCCGCAGCAATATGGAAGTCGGCGACCGTTACGAGGACAACATGCTGATCTGGGAGAACGACGTCCAGATCGTCACCACCCTCATCCGCGATTCCATAATGGAATACATCTATTATGAAAACAGGCAGCTGCAGATCTCCCAGGAGGAGAACCGGGCCTTCTTTCTGTCTCTCCTGCGGGTCTCGGCCGTCTTCTTTATTCTGCTCATTCTGGTCATCTTCATCTACTCCTACTTCGTCCCGCTCTCCATCACGAGACCCATCGAGGAACAGGTGCGGCGGGAGCAGACCCGGCTCCGCAAGGCCGAGTTTGAGCTTCTGCAGGCCCAGATCAATCCGCATTTCCTCTATAATACACTGGACGCGATCGTCTGGTCCGCGGAGAGCGGCAACAACAGGCAGGTCGTCAGTATGGTGGGAAATCTCTCGGATTTCTTCCGGGCGTCTCTGAACCGGGGCCGCGACGTCATCACGGTGCGGGAGGACCTGAACCATGTCCGCAGCTATCTGGAGATCCAGAAGGTGCGCTATAACGACATCCTCGAGTTCCAGATCGATGTGCCGGAAGCGATCACCGAGAGTCCGATCCCGAAGATCACCCTCCAGCCCCTCGTGGAGAACGCCCTCTATCACGGCATCAAAAACCGGCGGGGCGGGGGCAGAATTCTCATCACGGGAGAAGAAAATGAAAGCGGCGTCATCATCAAAGTCATTGACAACGGCGCCGGTATGAGCGAAACGCGGCTGAACGAAGTGCGCCGCGGCCTCACGGGAGCGCCTGACGAGAGCGCGATTTACGGCCTTTACAATGTCGGGGAGCGGATCCGTCTAAATTTCGGAGAGGAATACGGCCTGAATATCGAAAGCACGGAAGGGGAGGGCACCTGCGTGACGGTTCATCTGCCGAAGAGAATAAATATTCAAACGGAATCGTAAAAAATTCAACTCTTTTCAGAAGCCTCAAAAAATATTGAACTATCTTCCGTGTTTTCTCCATGGAGCTTTGCTGACGCCCCGGATACAATGGTTACAACAGCGGGAAGGAGTTACCGCACAAATCGTAAACCATACACAAACGGAGGTAGAAGATCTATGAAGAAGAGGACATTCGCATTCTTTTTGACAGCAGCGATGGTACTGGGAATCGGCGCGGCATCCGTCAGCGCAGACTCGGACGAGCTGATCTCGGTCGGCATTATCAATAATGACCCCAACGAATCCGGCTACCGCACCGCCAACGATGCAGACCTGAAGAAGATGTTCACGAAAGAAAACGGCTATGATGCCCAGTTCGCATACAGCCTGAAGAATGCCGAGCAGATCGACTATGCACAGAAATTCATCCAGGACGAAGTGGACTACCTGCTTCTCTCCGCGGCTGATACGGCAGGATGGGATTCCGTACTGCAGGATGCACAGGCAGCGGGCATCGACGTCATCCTCTTCGACCGCACGATCGACGCTGACGAGAGCCTCTATGCGGCTTCCATCGTCTCCGATATGGCCAAGGAAGGCCAGACGGCTGTCGACTGGCTGGCAGGCCAGGGCCTTGACGAATACAATGTCATCCACATCCAGGGCGTGATGGGATCCGCCGCACAGCAGGGACGTTCCGGCGCTCTTGACGCACAGGTTGAAGCAAATGACAACTGGAACATCGTCGTTCAGCAGACAGCTGAGTGGAATGCTGAGAAAGCACAGCAGATTGTCCAGTCCGTCATCGATGCCAAGACTCCGTTCAACGTCATCTATGCAGAGAACGACGACATGGCCAAGGGCGCTGTTGCAGCTCTTGATGCGGCAGGCATCTCCCACGGTGTCGGCAAAGACGTCATCGTGATGGGCTTCGACTGCAACAAGTGGGCTCTGGAAGAACTCCTTGCACAGAACTGGAACTATGACGGCCAGTGCAATCCGTTCCAGGCATCTTATATCGACGAGATCATCAAGAAGCTGGAAGCTGGCGAAGAACTTGAAGAGAAGGTCATCATCATGGATGAGAAGGGCTTCGACGCCGAGACGATCACACAGGAAGACGTCGACAACTACGGCATCTGATCCCCCTCCACAGGTGTCAGATTAAATTGCACACCCGCGGCACAGTGACAAACGCTGCGCCGCGGCTTTTTTGGAAGAAGTCGGAAAAAGATGAGGTGTGAAACCGTGAGCGAACAGACAATCTTAAAGATGCGGAATATCGATAAGACTTTCCCGGGTGTGCGCGCTCTCTCCGGAGTGGATTTCTCTCTTTGCAAAGGAGAAATCCACGCGCTGATGGGTGAGAACGGCGCCGGCAAGTCGACACTGATCAAGGTTCTGACGGGAGTCTATGAGAAAGACGGCGGCACGATCGAGCTTGAGGGGCAGGGAGAGGTCCACATTCATTCTCCGGAAGATGCCCAGAAGCACGGAATCAGCACGGTCTATCAGGAAATCACGCTCTGCCCGAACCTGACCGTTGCGGAGAACATGTACATCGGCAGAACTGCCGGCATGTTCACCAACTGGAAGAAAATCAACGCCGATGCCGACCGGATCCTCCGGCAGCTGGACATACCGGCGAAAGCGACGCAGCAGCTGGCGAGCTGTTCGATTGCGGTGCAGCAGATGGTGGCGATCGCGCGCGCGGTCGATATGGAATGCAAGGTGCTGATTCTGGATGAGCCCACATCCTCCCTGGATGAACAGGAAGTGCAGAAGCTCTTCGGCCTCATGCGCGACCTGCGGAAGAACGGGGTCGGCATCATCTTCGTCACGCATTTCCTGGACCAGGTCTATGAAGTCTGCGACAAGATCACGGTCCTCCGTGACGGGCAGCTGGTCGGGGAATACAAGATCAGCGAACTGCCGCGTGTGCAGCTCGTCGCGAAAATGCTGGGCAAGGAGATGGACGATCTCTCTGATATCAAGGGTGAGAGCGGCAGCGCAGATGAAGCGCAGGCCGGCGAGGTCGTCTACGAAGCGGAAGGGCTCGAGAGCGCCGCTGGCGTCCGCCCGTTTGACTTCCACATCAGGAAGGGAGAAGTCAACGGATTCACGGGCCTTCTGGGATCCGGCAGATCCGAAAGCGTCCGCGCCATCTTCGGCGCCGACAGGGTGACCGGCGGCAAGGTGAAGATGCACGGCAGGGAAGTGAAGATCTCGAATCCCTACGAGGCCATGAAGAACGGCATCGCCTACCTCCCGGAAGACCGGAAGGTGGACGGAATCGTCGGCGACCTCTCGGTGAAGGAGAACATTATCCTTGCGCTGCAGGTCATGAAGGGATTCTTCAAGCCCTTCACGAAAGCGGAGGCAAACGCCTTTGCGGACGAATACATTAAGAAGCTCAACATCAAGACCGCCTCCGCGGAGACGCCGGTCAAATCTCTCTCCGGCGGCAATCAGCAGAAGGTGATCCTGGCCAGATGGCTTCTGATGCATCCCGAATATCTGATTCTCGATGAGCCGACGCGAGGCATCGACATCGGCACCAAGGTGGATATCCAGAAGCTGGTTCTGGAGCTTGCGTCGGAAGGCATGGCCGTGACATTCATCTCCTCGGAAACGGACGAGATGCTGAGAACCTGTTCGAGGCTGATCGTCATGCGCGACCGCCATGTGGTCGGAGAGCTGAAAGGGGACGAACTGACACAGTCAATGATCATGAGTACGATTGCGGGAGGTGGAGAAGAACATGAATAAAAACAGCGGAAGCCTCGTAAAGAGACTCGTCGGTCATCAGTTATTTATTCCGATTCTGGCCATCATCCTGCTGGCAGTGGTGAACCTCATCAACGACCCGGGCTTCTTCCGGATCACAGTCGGAACCAACAATGCGGGCAATACGGTCCTGTCCGGTTACCTGATCACCATCCTCGACTTCGGCTCCGAGCTCGCGATTCTGGCCCTCGGCATGACGCTTGTGACCGCTGCGGCAGGCGGGCAGGACATCTCCGTCGGCGCGACGATCGCGATCACCGGCTCCGCCATGCTGCGGATTCTGTGCGGCGGCGTCGCCAGACCCGAGAAGATCGCGGCCCCGATTATCGTGGCATTTCTCTTCGGCTGCGTGGTGGGCATGCTCTGCGGTGCCTTTAACGGGGCGCTGGTGGCGATCTTTAAGATCCAGCCCATGATCGCGACCCTGATCCTCTTTACGGCGGGTCGGTCCATCGCGGCCTGGATCAACAACAACGAGCTGCCGATCGTTCCCGATCCGAGATTTGCGTATTTCGGCGGCTTTATCCCGGGCATTCCGATTCCGACGACCGTGTTTATCGCGGCGGCCTGCATTGTCATCATGCTACTCGTTCTGAAGTTTACGAACCTGGGACTCTATACACAGGCAGTCGGCATCAATGAAAACTCCGCCAGATTAAACGGCATCAACCCGACCAAAATCAAGTTCCTGGCCTTCGTGATTCTGGGACTCTGCGTGGCGGTCGCGGCGCTGATCAAGGTCAGCCGCCTGTCGACGATCAACTATTCCGTCATCGCGAAAGACATCGAGATGGACGCGATCCTGGCGGTTGCGCTGGGCGGAAATGCTCTCTCGGGCGGCAGGTTCAACATCATGGCCTCGATACTCGGAGCCTATGTCATCCAGTTCCTGACCACGACGCTCTACAAGTTTAACGTCAGTTCCGATGCGCTGGCCGCATACAAGGCCGTTGTCGTAATCCTGCTCGTGGTCTTCAGTGCGCCGATCGTGCGCGAGAAGATCGGGAAGTTTGGCAGGCGCAGGGCATCTGCGCGGGAAGCGAGGGGATAAAGATGGAAAAGAAGAGAAAGAATAGCATTTTCACAAAACTCAGCGATACCAACATGCTGCTTCTCATCACCATCGTGGTTTTCTTCGCCATGTATATCGGCGCGGTGGTCTTCCTGGGCGGCGGCTTTAAGAAACCGCAGACGCTGTTCAATATCCTGAATGCAAATGCAGCCCTGATCATCACGGCCTGCGGCATGAGCATTGTCATGATTACGGGCGGCATCGATATCTCGGTCGGCGGCGTCGTGGCGCTGGTCTCCATGTGCTGCGCGGTCCATCTCGATTTCGGGAACGGCAGCGTCCCCACGTCCATCCTCATCGCGGTCGGCATCGGCATCGCCTTCGGCGTCGTCCAGGGATTTCTGGTCGCGTATCTGGAGATCCAGCCGTTCATCGTCTCGCTGGCGGGAATGTTCTTCGCGAGAGGCATGACGACGATCGTCCATACCGCACCCTTCAACGTGGCCCACGAAGGCTTCAACAAACTGAAGCAGACCCGCATCAACGTGCCGGGGATGGGATCGCTGAACAAAAAAGGCATCTATGTTCCGGCCTATATTGAAATCGGCGTGGTGGTGGCACTGCTTGTCATTATCATCTTCTTCATCGTCCTCCGCTGGACGAAGCTGGGCCGCAGCTTCTACGCCGTGGGCGGGAATCAGCAGAGCGCCCTCATGCTCGGCATCAACGTGAAGAGAACCAGGTTCCTCTCGCACCTGATCTGCAGTATTCTGGCGGGGATCGGGGGATATGTCTACTTCCTCCACGTCGGAAGCGGTTCGGCCAGCCACGCGGTGGGCCTTGAGATGAACGCGATCGCGTCCTCGATTATCGGCGGCACCATGCTGACCGGCGGCGTCGGAAATGTCATCGGCACGCTGTTCGGCGTTCTCTCCTTAAGCACCATTCAGAATATTGTTTCTTCCGCCGGCCTTGACCAGGCGTGGTGGACCGGAATCACGATCGCGGCGATGCTCTGCATCTTCCTCCTGATCCAGAGCATTGTCATGGCACAGAAGAAAAGGGCATTAAGGTCTGACTCATGAAGAAACACATAACGTGGATTCAACATAAATTGGGGATTCAACATAAATTGGGGCTTCAACACAAATTGCAGATTCAACCCAAAGCGTGGATTCTCATCCTCTTTGTTATGGCGGCCCTTTTCGGCGGCTGCGGAAGAGACAGTGACCATACGGAAGCTCAGGCGGAAAATCCGCCTGAGCCTTCCGTCGTCGTGGGGTTTTCCCAGCTGGGAGCCGAATCGGACTGGAGGAGCGCCAATACGGATTCGATGCTGCAGACATTTACCAGAGAAAACGGCTATACGCTGATCTACGAGAACGGACAGCAGCAGCAGAGCAAGCAGATCACGGCCATCCGCAAATTCATCCAGCAGGACGTGGACTATATCGTCCTCGCCCCGGAGAAGGAGACCGGCTGGGAATCCGTGCTGGAGGAAGCCAGAAACGCGGAAATCCCGGTGATCATCGTCGACCGCAGGGTGGCGGCCGCCGACAAGAATCTCTACACCTGCTGGGTCGGCTCCGACTTTGAGCTGGAAGGCAAGAAGATGTGCGCCTGGCTCGGCAGCTTCGCGGAGGCGCACGGGATCGCACCGGAAGAGCTTCATATCGTCAATATCCAGGGGACCATCGGGTCAACGGCCCAGATCGGGCGGACGAGGGGACTCGCCAACGCAGCCAGGGAAAACGGCTGGGATCTGATGGAAGAGATCAGCGGCGACTTCACGGAGACGCGCGGCCGTGAAGTCATGAGCATGCTCCTGGACAAATATGACAATCTCAACGTCGTCTACTGCGAAAATGACAACATGGCACTGGGAGTGCTGGACGCGATTGAAGAAGCTGGCCGGACGGCCGGATCGGACATCGCAAACGGGGAAATCATGGTCGTCTCCTTCGACGGTGTCAATGAAGAAGCACGTGAACTGGCCCGCGCGGGGAAGATCAGCTGCATCGCGGAGTGCAATCCGCTGCACGGGCCGCGCGTGGAGGCGCTGATCCGCCAGCTGGAAGCCGGGGAAGAACCCGAGAAACACAACTACGTCGACGAGAAAATCTTCAGCGCGGAAGAGGCGGTGAGGGAAATCGAGATAGACGGAGTGACGTATAAGGTGGAGAAGCCGTAGGGGCGCCGGCTGGAGTTCCCAGCGGGGCCTCCGTGGGCTGCTGCCGGCGCTGGCTGGGTCCTCGGGTTGTTGTCGGGGGGCTGGCGGGGTCCTCGGGCAGACGAAATGAAGCTTTCTTCGATTATGCATGCCGCTCAATTTTGACTTTTGGTTTCATGGGCATAGAAATGAAGCTTTCTCTGATCTTGCATGCCCGCCCGCTTTTGACTTTTGGTTTCGTGGGCATAGGAGATGAAGCTTTCTCCGATCTTGCATGTCCACCCGCTTTTGACTTTTGGTTTCATGGGCATAGGAGATGAAGCTTCCTCCGATTTTGCATGCCTACCGATCGATGAGGCCGAAGGTCGCGGGCATAGGAGATGAGGCTTCCTTTGATTTTGCATGCCCACCAATCGATCAAGCCGAAGGTCGCGGGCATAGGAGATGAGGCTTCCTCTGATTTTGCATGCCCACCAATCGATCAAGCCGAAGGTCGCGGGCATAGGAGATGAAGCTTTCTCCGATTTTGCATGCCCACCGATCGATGAGGCCGAAGGCCGCGGGCATAGGAGATGAAGCTTCCTCCGATTTTGCATGCCGCCGATCGATCAGGCCGAAGGCCGCGGGCATAGGAGATGAAACTTCCTCCGATTTTGCATGCCGCGCGCCCGCAGGGACCCCGCCTGGCGAGGCCGGCGCCCGCGGAACAGAGGCCGGCGCCCGCGGAACAGAGGCCGGCGCCCGTGGAACAGAGGCGGCGCCCCACGGGCCAGAAGGAACCCAAAAGAGCAAGATGAAAAGGCTGTGAAACCCAAACCCGGATTTCACAGCCTTTATAATTGTCACCCTGGCCGCAGCAATTTTCACTTCGACCACATTATTTCACCCCGGCCGCATCAAGCAAGCCTTGTCTCACCCATTATGCACTTCCATATTCTCGGGAAGCACATAACTCAGGATCATCGCCACCACAAAGACGACTGCCACGACGTTTCCGCCGAAGACGTCCTTGATGATCTGCGGGAAGATATTCCAGATATCCTGCTCTGTCGAGGCCGTGAAGCCCACGCCGATGGCCAGTGACAGGGAAGCAATCGTGATGTTTCTCTGCGTGAAGCCGCAGGCCGCGATCATCTGCATACCGGACAGAAGAATCTGGCCGAACATCATGATGGTACATCCGCCGAGGACTGCCTGGGGCAGTGAAGCGAAGAAGTTTCCGATCGGCGGGATCAGTCCTGCCAGCACCATGGCGGCCGCTCCGGTCATGATCGTGAAGCGGTTGACGACCTTGGTCATGGCGATCAGACCGACATTCTGCGAGAAAGAAGTCACCGGCGGGCATCCGAACAGGGAAGACAGCGCGGATGCGTAGCCGTCGACTGCCAGCGAACCGGAGATTTCATCCTGTGTAATCTGCCGGTTAAGACCGCCGGAAACCATGGCGGAGGTGTCGCCGATCGTCTCTGCCGCAGACACCAGGAAGATGACGCAGACAGAGAGGATCGCACCGACATTAAACTCCGGACGGAACATCAGAAGATGAGGGAGAGAAATGAATCCGCCGCTTAAGATACCGGAAAGATCCACCTTGCCCAGGCAGATCGAGAGAATATATCCGACAATCAGGCCCGCCAGTACGGACAGCTGTTTGAGATAACCCTTTGCAACGATGGACCAGAGCAGGCAGACCGCCAGCGTCACGGTACCGATGATCAGGTTCTTTGCGGAACCGAAATCGTCCGCATAGCCGCCGCCGAAGGATCTGGATCCGACCGTAAAAAGGGAAAGACCGATGCCGGTGACGACAGATGCCGATACAATCGGCTTAATATACTTGGTCAGATAGCGGGCGAACAAGCCCAGCGTTCCTTCCATCAGACCGCCGACGAGCACCGCACCCAGCATGGTGGGATATCCGAAATTAGCCGCTACGGAGCACAGAATCGTGACGAATGTGAAGCTCACGCCCATGACGATCGGAAGCCTCGAACCGATGCGCCAGATCGGGTACAGCTGCAGCAATGTCGCGATACCCGCGATAAACATGGCGTTCTGCAGAAGCATACCCACCTGTTCTGTAGTCAGAGCCGGCTGCGCCGCTCCTGCAATAATGGTGATGGGCGCCAGGTTTGAGACGAACATTGCCAGCACGTGCTGAAGGCCGAACGGGATCGCCTGCCCGAGCGGCACACGTCCGTCAAGCTTATAGATGTTGTCAATGCTGACGCTGTGGTCAGTGCTATGATTTCCTGCCATATACAAACACCTCCTCATAAGACTTTTATAAAATGCTATATCGGTCTGTCAAACCGCAGGAAACTGGGTGTACAATAAGAGAGCAGCACTTTCATTTTTCATGACATATTTCCACTATGAGAAAATAATTTTGTTAGGCTCACAAAAATATTGTACTATCTCGCGGGCTTGGTGTCTATCACTAAAAACGCACAATTAAATAGAAATAAAATTGTGCAAAATGAGGGATGTGGATACTTTTTGTATTCCTGCGGAAAAGAGATAAAGGGGGAGACATAAGAAGATGGGCAGAACAGAACTGACGGATTTTATCAGGTTTCTTGAGGACAGCCCCAGTGTATTTCATGCGGTCCATACAATCGCGAAGCGGCTGGAACAGGCGGGATTTCGCAGACTGGATGAAAAGAATCCCGCGTGGGACATGGCGCCGGGAGGCAGCTACTATGTGACCAGAAATGATTCCGCGATCATTTCCTTCCGGCTGCCGGAGAAAAAACCGGAGTGCCTGAAAATCATGGCGTCCCACAGCGATTCGCCGTGCTTTAAAATCAAACCGGACCCGGAGCTGGAGTCGGCCGGCTGCATAAAGCTGAATATCGAGCCCTATGGCGGGATGCTGAAAACCACCTGGTTTGACCGGCCGCTGAGCGTGGCGGGCAGGGTGCTCGCGGATACGGAAGAGGGAATTGTGCAGAAACTGGTTTCAGTTGACCGCGACCTGCTCATCATCCCGTCCCTGGCCATCCACATGGACCGCGAGGCGAACGAAAAGCCCATGACAAACGTGCAGACGGATATGCAGCCCCTGTTCGCATCTGCGGAACACAAGGGAGAATTCATGCAGATCATCGCGCGGGCGGCGGGGCTGGACAGCGCGGACAAAATCCTCGGCGCAGATCTCTTCCTCGTGAACCGGCAGAAGCCCTACGTCTGGGGCCCTTCCGATGAATACATATCGGCTCCGAAGCTGGACGATCTCATGTGCGTTTACGGAACCCTTATGGGATTCCTGGGAGCGCCGGCGGCGGACGGAGCCCTGACCATGCACTGTGTCTTCGACAATGAAGAAGTGGGCAGCCGCAGCAAACAGGGCGCGGAGTCGACCTTCCTCACGGACTGCTTCACGAGGATCCGGGAGAGCCTGGGGCTTACATTCTCGGAAATGCACGCAGCCGCCCAGAACGGCCTGATGATCTCGGCGGACAATGCGCATGCGGTCCATCCCTCTCACACGGACAAGGCGGACCCGGTCAGCCGGCCCCGGATGAACGGCGGCATTGTATTAAAATATCACGCGGGACAGCTGTATACGACAGACGGCGTGTCAGCGGCATATGTGAAAAAACTCTGCGGCAGTCTCGGCATACCGGTTCAGAACTTTGTCAACCGGTCGGATATGCGCGGGGGATCGACGCTCGGGAACATAGCCAATACGCAGCTGTCCATGAATACGGCGGACATCGGGCTGGCCCAGCTGGCCATGCATTCCTCATGCGAGACGGCGGGAACGCAGGATCTGGACTATCTGGTGAGATTTGCGAGGGAGTTCTGAGCAAGAGGGACGGTTCTCGCTACTCATTTTTACATAAAAATGAGTAGCGAGAACCGTCCCTCTTGCTCCCCCCGGAAAAAAGTCAGTGGATTTTTCCGAACCCCACGTATATACTATCAGAATGGTTGCGGGACATATTCCGAAACAGCCATTGACATTCGAGTAAGACCCATAAATATCAATCAATGCCGCCCCGCGGCGGACAGCAAACCAAAAGGAGATAAAGGAATGAGTAACGAAATCAACAAAATCAACGATGAAGCTCTTGATCAGGTAGTCGGCGGAGTAAAAAGAACCGTCAATACGGGCACAAGCCAGAACGCGGCAGTGAGAGCCGGTGCCGGCAAGGGATATGCAGTGATTGATTCCCTTCCGAACGGAACGAATGTCAATGCAACCGGTCGTTTCAGACAGGCTGACGGCCGCAGCTGGGCACAGATTGATTATCCGATCGACGGATGGATTGCAGCAAGTATTCTTGGCTTTGACAGATAAGTAAGACAAAATGGAAGCACCTGGTAAGCGGGTGTGCCAAACCCGGGCGGGATGAGATCCTGCCCGGGTTTTTTGCGCCCGTTGATCGCATAAGAAGTGAAAATCCCTGATCCGCCCGGCAGTGGGAAGAATGCAGACACCCGCCTGCGATCAAACTGGGTAAAAGCAGAAAAGAGGTCTTGAAATTAATTGGAATAAATGGTATGATAGATTCCATAAAAGTAAGCAAAACATCCATTTGCAGCACGGAATAAGCGGAGAATATGGAATAAATGAAGAATACACCTGCGATCGATTCGAATCTCCTGATTCAAATGAAAGAATTGACTGGCCTGACCGTGGACCAGATCGCGGAGGGCTCCGGCGTGCCTCTCGGGACGGCGCAGAAGATTCTCTCCGGCATCACAAAGAAGCCGCGGCGCGCGGCAGCTTCCGCGCTCTATGAATATATGCTGCCTTATGTGGAGAAGCGGCGGCTTGAGGCGGAGGAGACTGTTCTGTCACGCGTGAGATCCGGAGCAGCGGGACCGGTCAGTCTCCCGGACATGATCCTCAGAGACCGGAAGACCGGGTTTTATGCAGACGGGGATCGGTCTGCCGGCCGCGGAAATATTCCGGAGAATTATATGAAGGGCAATCTGGCGCGGCGCATGAAGACCCCCGGCAGCTACACCGTCGATGACTACCGGTCGCTGCCGGATGATCAGAGGGTGGAACTGATCGACGGCTTCTTCTACGAACTGTCGTCGCCTTCGACCGCTCACCAGAGAATCAGCGGCAGGCTCTTCAGTGCGTTTTACAATTATATCCGGGAAGAGGGAGGATCCTGCGAAGTATTTGCCGCCCCGTTTGACGTGCAGCTTGATTCGGATGAGAGGACCATGGTGCAGCCGGATCTCGTCGTGATCTGCGATCCGGACCGCATAGAGGAGTGGGGGCTTTTCGGCGCTCCCGACCTGATTGTAGAAATACTGTCGCCGGCCACGATGCGCAAGGACCGGACCCTGAAAGTGACAAAATACGGAGATGCCGGCGTGCGGGAATACTGGATGGTCGACCCGGAGAAGGAGCGGACCGTCGTCTGCTTCTTTGAAGAGGAAATGCCGGCGGCAATCTACCCGTTTGAGGAGGAGATTCCGGTGGGGATCTACGGCGGGAAGCTGAAGATCCGGCTGAAATGAGAGAAACTGCAGCCGGAAACAAAATGAGAGAAACTGCACCCGGAAACCAGAGGAGAGAAGTGACGGCCGGAGACTGCAAAGAAACGGCCGGAGACCGCAAAGAAACAGGCTTTCCATCCCCCGGATGAAAAGCCCGCGTGGAGTTCCTTTTATTTTCTGAGCGTATCCACAAGCTCCGGCAGCGTCGTCTCAAAATCGACGCCGTACCACGGATTCTCGGGATTCTCCTGTGTCACCTGAATCGTCCGGGCCGTGTAATCCGCCGCGATCCGGAAGGAATCGAGGAGCGGCAGGCCCCGTACAATGCCGCCGACCGACACGCTCGAGAAGAGATCGCCCGTGCCGTGATAGGAGGCATTGACCCGGTCATTCTGGTAGATGAATGTCTTGCCTGTCTCCGTATCCAGGCCGTAGATGCCGGTTTTGCCTTCCGAGAGGGACACGCCGGTCAGCACGACCTTGCGGGATCCGAGCCTGGCCAGGCGGTCGAGTAGGGTCAGAATATACGCCTCGTCATATTCTTCTTTATACTCGGTATCCGTCATGAAGCAGGCTTCCGTGATATTGGGCACGATAATATCTGCCTTTGCACATAAGCGAGCGTTCTGTCTGGCGTACTCCATATCAAAAGCGGGATAGAGCTTCCCGTTGTCGGCCATCACCGGATCGATGAAAATCAGGGTGTCATCCGTTTTAAACTCTTCGAAAATGCGCTCCGCGATTTCAATCTCCTCCGCGGAACCCAGATATCCGGTATAAATTGCGTCAAAACGGATTCCCTCGGACTTCCAGTGATTTGTGATGGGGATCAGCTGGTCGGACAGATCCTTTACGACGAAATTCTTAAACATTGTATGGGTTGACAGGACGGCCGTCGGCAGGATCACGGTCTCAATTCCCATGGCAGAGAGGACAGGCAGAGCAATCGTAATCGAGCATTTTCCGAAGCATGAAATATCCTGGATCGTGAGAATCTTCTTCATGGTCATCATCCTTTCATAAAAAACACATAAACCATCTGAATTGACTTCTATTATAACGATTTCTGAACTTGAAGAAATGGTCAGAATCCAACTTTTTTATAAGACCAGAACAGAAAGCTTACCGAAGCGGGAAACCATATTTGAGTGAAAACGGAGGAACAAAAGAATGCGTAATACCGAGCGGCGCGATCAGCAGATCCTGTATATCTCAGACGAATCAGTGATGGAAGAGCAGAAAAAATGCCGTGCGATCCTGCAGAAACTGAACTTTATGGACCGGGCGGATTTTGAAGGCATAGCCGCGACTGTAAAGGAACTGCTCGGCAGCTCGGATTCTGCCTTTATCAATCCGCCGTTTTACTGCGATTACGGAAGTCATATCCATGTGGGAAAAAACTTCTTTGCCAATTACAACTGCACCATCATCGACGTGGCGCCGGTTGTCATCGGAGACAACTGCCAGATGGCGCCGAATGTCGCCATCTATACCGCGGGACATCCCGTTCACCCGGCGGCAAGGAATACGGCCTTCGAATACGGGATTGAGGTGACGATCGGTGACAATGTGTGGATCGGCGGCAACACCGTGATTCTCCCGGGCGTTCATATCGGCAGCAATGCCGTAATCGGCGCCGGAAGCGTGGTGACAAAGGATATCCCGGCCTGGACCGTTGCGGCGGGAAATCCGTGCCGGGTGATCAGAAAAATCCGGGAAGAGGAACGCTTTCTTTACTTCCGGCATGTGAGGGCCGACGAGGAGGCAGAGAGCATGATGCGGCAGATCTGGGCAGACAGCACGGATCCCGTGAAATATCCCGCAGCCCCCGGCAGCGAGGTGTAATCACGCTTGCACTGGCAAGTATGTCTGCTCAGTCTGCGGTTATGTCTATGATCCGGCCGAGCATGACGGTGTTGCCTTCGAGGATCTTCCGGAAGACTGGAAATGTCCGCGCTGCAAGAAGCCGAAGGAGAAATTCAACAGGGCCTGACGGTCGGCTGAGGAGTGCCGGCAGAATATGCAGGCTGCGAGTTCAATAAAACAGGGGCGGGGCTGTCGAGGTGACGGCTCCGCTTTCACTTCCTGCCCGCCCGTGACAGGCGGGACAGGAGCAGCTTCACGAAAAGTAGCCGTCCGGGCAATGTCATGGTATAGTTATAGGATACTTGATCTTGTTTTGAACGGAGGACCGGTCTCATGGAGCTGTCAGACCTGACGGCATATGCACTTGAAAAATATCAGATACAGGAACAGCATAAATGGGCGGATTTTCCGGGTTTCTCCGTACTCTGCCATCCTGAGAGCGGGAAATGGGTTGCCCTTCTGATGCGGCAATGGGACCAAGAGACCGGCACGGAGATCCAGCGCTGCGATATGAAATGCGGCGGCAGCCTGCAGCATTTCCGGCGGCCGTATCTCACGCCGCCTGTCCGCATGCGCGGGAGCAGCTGGGTCGGGATCTGCTTTGATGAGAGAACGGAGCCGCAGATAGTGTATCAGCTTCTGGATCAGGCCATTGCC
>CACXFM010000132.1 GCA_902766955.1 uncultured Lachnospiraceae bacterium
ACTTTACTGTAGCTGAACCGGTGTTTTATAAAACTTTAGTGTCAGTAAAAAGACCAGTTATTATAAAACTTTAGTGGTCTTCACCACCTGGTTTTGCGGAGGTCATTGATAATTACATGACTTACGCACAAAGCGCGATCGATGAATTCTCCGAACCGCAGAAGCTTCCGCAGATAGCGATTTCCGTAGACATGCTGGATACCGGCATCGATGTTCCGGAAATCCTGAATCTGGTTTTTTTTAAGAAGGTCATGAGCAAAGCCAAGTTCTGGCAGATGATCGGCCGGGGAACCAGGCTCTGCCCCGGACTTATCGATGGAGAAGACAAAAATAAGTTTTATATCTTTGATTTCTGCGGAAACTTTGAATTCTTCCGTATGAACAAAGGAAAGCCGACAGCGAATATGATCGCTCTACAGGGAGCCATCTTCAATCTGGAGTTCCAGATTGCCTATAAGCTGCAGGATCTGCGATACCAGCAGGAAAAAAGGCTTAGAACATACAGAGATGCCCTTATAGAACATATGACCGGAAAGGTGCAGGAACTAAACAGGGAGAACTTTGCGGTCCGGCAACATCTGAAATACGTAGATCTCTATGCTGACAAAAACAATTATAATGCCCTTACATATGAGGATACATTACTGGTTCGGGACGAGCTTGCTCCGCTGATTGAGCCGGAATCAGATGACGCATCTGCTCTTCGATTCGATGCCCTGATGTACGGCATAGAGCTGGCATACCTTGTCGGAAAGAAATACACGCGAGCCAGACACGACCTGCTCACGAAAGCAGCAGGCATCGCAAGCGTCGCCAACATTCCTGAAATCATGGCACAGGCAGAACTGATCAATACGATTCTTCATACCGATTATGTTGAAAATGCCGGAATTAACGAATTCGAACAGATCAGAGAAAACCTTCGTGATCTGATGAAATATCTGCCGAAGAAAAAGATCCGGTATGATACAGATTTTGATGACCAAATTCTGTCGATGGACTGGAAAGAGTCTGAGCTGGAAAACGACGATCTGAAGAATTATAAGGCAAAAGCTGAATACTATATCCGCCAGCACCAGGATCACATAGCGATTCACAAACTGAAGAACAACATTCCGCTTACAGAAACCGATGTAAAAGCACTGGAAGAGATTCTCTGGAGTGAGATCGGTACAAAAGAAGATTATGAGGCGGAGTATGGCAGCAAGCCTTTGGGCGAATTTGTCCGGGAGATCGTCGGCATGGATATGAATGCTGCAAAAGAAGCTTTTTCGGAATATCTGGATGACACCAGTCTGGACAGCAGGCAAATTTACTTTGTGAATCAGATTGTAGAATACATTGTCCATAATGGCATGATGAAAGATCTCTCTGTTCTTCAGGAGGCTCCATTTAACGCCATGGGGAGTGTCGTGGAAGTCTTTACAGATCTCAGTGTCTGGATGGGTATCCGAAGCGCGATAGAGAGGGTAAATGCAAATGCATTAGCCGCGTAAGCGACATTAGTACTTTGAATCATTCTTTTAACTTCAAAGTCCCCAGGTTATATGATATGATTACGTTTACACTGTCACTTTCGCAAAATCCCGGCCCGGAGAAACCGGGATACTTATTATTAGAAAAGAGTAAGCACCGTTATGTATGAAATCATGAGTTCCGACGAAGCAATCCGCCTGATCCGCGACGGCGACTGCATCTGCGTCAACTCCTTCGTCGGCATCGAGAGCCCCGTGGAGCTCCACGAAGCTCTCTACAGAAGATACCAGAAAATGCAGTCCCCCCGCCACCTGACCATCGTCTCCAGCGCGGGCTTCGGCGTCTGGGATGAAAACAGAAACGCGGAAGGCTATATCCGCGAGGGCGCTGTCGACCGCCTGATCTGCGGTCATTTCGGCGCCATGCCGAGTACCAAAAAAATCGTGCTGGAGGACCGCTTTGAGGCCTACAATCTGCCGCTCGGCTGCATTTCCCACGCGATCCGCGCCCAGGCGGGCGGCCTCCCGGGAGCGCTCTCCAAGACGGGTCTGGACATCTTTGTGGACCCGCGGAATGAGGGGCCCGGCATCAACCGTCTCTCCATCGATGACTCCTTTGTTAAATACGTCGAAGTGGACGGGGAAGAGTTCCTCTATTACAAGCTTCCAAAGCTGACCGTCGCCCTCATCCGGGGCACCGCGGCCGACCGCAAGGGAAACATCTCCTTCGACGACATGTTCATGTCGGGAGATGCCCTCTCCATCTGCCAGGCGGTCAAGGCTAACCACGGCCAGGTGATCGTACAGGTGGACCGGATCGTGGACACGCCGTCCCGGCCGAGAAACGCCATCATCCCGGGCTGCCTCGTGGACGCCGTCGTCGTGGTGGAGCCGGAAAAGAGAAATGAAGCCTGGACGGCACTGACCGGAAGCTTCGAGATCCCGTATTCCGACTGGAGCACCTGGAACGAAAAAATAGACACGGTATCCGTCATGCAGACCAAAAATAATCCCGCCGGCAATATCATCGGCAGGCGGGCCGCCCAGGAACTCCGCGTGGACGATATCGTCAACATCGGGATCGGCCTGCCGGAAATGGTCTCCCGCCACGCAAGAAAGAGCGGCATGCTGGACCAGATCACGCTCACCGTCGAATCCGGCGGAATCGGCGGCTTCCCGGTGTCGGGAGAGGCGTTCGGCGCCATGATCGGCGCGGCCTCCGTCTACGATATGGCCAACCAGTTCGACCTGTATGACAACGGCGGGCTTGATATCTGCTTCATGGGCGCACTGGAAGTGGACGCGGAAGGCAATGTCAACGCACACCGCGGCGAGGGCGCCTTCGCGGGAATCGGCGGCTTTGCCAACATCACCGCCAAGACCCCGACCGTCGTCTTCTGTCTGACCTTCAACACGAAAGGGCTGGAAGTCTCTTCGAAAAAAGGCGTCGTCACCATTGAAAAAGAAGGAAGCATACCGAAATTTGTCAAAAAAGTCCGGAGTATCAGCTTCTCCGCCAAAAGAGCCATCAAAAACGGACAGAAGGTGCTGTTTATCACGGAGCGGTGTGTCTTCCGCCTGACACCCAACGGCCTGAAGCTCATCGAGGTCTATCCGGGCGTCGATGCGGAGACCCAGATTCTGCAGCAGCTGCCCTTCAAAGTTGAGTTGTAAATGATTTCAGAAAATTTTATGCTTTTTCTTGACACGGCATCCTGAAAATGTTATAAACATGTTAATTTAACAAGTTAAACCGTTGAAGCGGAGATAACGGCGATCATGCCTTTACAGAGAGCCTGTGTTGCTGAGAGTCAGGTGAGAAACAAGTCGTCAAATGGACCGCCGAGGGTGCAGGGAAATGAGAACCTCAAGAGGTTCGTCAGAGTATTCTGCAACGTGGGGCATACGTCAGTTGCCGGAGATATGCTGGTATCTCGCCGAAAGAGCGCGTTTCATATACGTGAAACAGGGTGGCACCGCGGATCTGTACAGTTGTAAAAGGTTCGTCCCTGACAGAATGAAAAACTCATTCTGTCAGGGACTTTTTTATTTTTTCAGGAGGTAAGCCATGAAAATCCTGCCCTCCCGCGAAGATGTCATCAAAATCGCGGAGAAAAGACGCTATGACATTCTGCCGTTAAACTGTGAGATCCTCTCCGATTTCATCACGCCGGTCGAAGCCATGCGCAAGCTCAAGTACATCTCGAATCACTGCTTTCTGCTTGAATCCGCAAAAGAGAACGACGCCTTCGGGCGCTATACGTTTCTCGGATTCGACCCCAAGCTTCTGATCACCTGCAGGGACGGCGAGATGAAAATCGGCAGCATGACGCTGAGGACAGACCATCCGTCCGATCTCATCCGCCAGATCCTGTCCGGATACAGAAGTCCCCGCTTCCGTTATCTCCCGCCCTTCACCGGCGGCCTGGTCGGCTATTTCGCCTTCGACTATCTCCACTACAGCGAGCCCTCCGTGCTGTGCAGCGCTCCGGATACCGAAGCGTTCAAGGATGTCGACCTGATGCTCTTTGACAAAGTGATCGCATTTGACAATGTCCGTCAGAAAATCGTCCTGGTTGCGAACATGTCCCTCACCGATCCGGAGACCGGTTATAACAAGGCGGTGAGCGAACTGGAGAATCTGGTCCGCCTGCTCCGTCACGGTGAGAAACACAGTGAACCCGACGGAAAAATGACGGGGACGCCCGAAGCGTTGTTTGACCGGGCGGAATTCTGTACCATGGTCGAACAGGCCAAACGGCACATACATGAGGGGGACATTTTCCAGATTGTCCTCTCCAACCGCCTGAGCGCGCCTTTTGAGGGGAGTCTCTTCCACACATACCGGATCCTGCGCACCATCAACCCCTCCCCCTACATGTTCTATTTCTCGGGAACCGATGTCGAAATCGCGGGCGCCTCTCCCGAGACGCTGGTCAAACTGGAGAACGGGGTTCTTCATACATTCCCGCTCGCGGGGACAAGGCCCCGCGGCAGAGATGAGCAGGAAGACAGAAAACTCGAGGAGGAACTTCTCGCGGACGAAAAGGAACTGGCCGAGCACAACATGCTCGTGGATCTGGGCCGGAATGATCTGGGCAGAATCAGCCGGTTCGGCACCGTGGAAGTGGAGAAGCTGCATACCATCGAACGGTTCTCCCATGTCATGCACATCGGTTCCACTGTCCGCGGCGAAATCAAGGAGAACTGCGATGCGCTCGACGCCATCGAGGCCGTCCTGCCGGCGGGCACGCTGTCCGGCGCTCCGAAAATCCGCGCCTGCCAGCTGATCGGAGAGCTGGAAAATAACCGCCGCGGCATCTACGGAGGTGCAATCGGCTACATCGACTTTACGGGCAATATGGACACCTGCATCGCCATCCGGATCATCTTTAAGAAGAACGGCAAAGTCTTCGTCCGGTCCGGAGCCGGCATCGTCGCGGATTCCGTCCCCGACAGGGAATACGAAGAATGTCTGAACAAGGCGAAAGCGTCGCTGAAAGCCCTCGAGCTCGCCGGAGAGGAGGAAGAATGATACTGCTCATCGATAATTATGACAGCTTTTCATATAATCTCTTCCAGCTCGCCGGGGAGATCAACCCGGATATCCAGGTGGTCCGGAACGACGCCGTGTCCATCGACGACATCCGCGCACTCCGCCCGGAGCGGATCATTCTCTCCCCGGGACCCGGGAGACCGGAAGATGCCGGCATCATCATCGACGTCGTAAAAGAACTGGGCGGAGAAATTCCCATCCTGGGCGTCTGTCTGGGACATCAGGCCATCTGCGCCGCATACGGCGGGGTCATCACATACGCGGAAAAGCTGATGCACGGCAAACAGTCGTCCGTCCGGTTTTCCCCTGACTGCCCTCTCTTTGCGGGCTGTCCGGAGGAAGCCCCGGTCTCCAGATATCACTCTCTCGCAGCCGATCCCGCCTCCATGCCGGACTGTCTCCGCGTGACGGCCGTGACGGATGCGGGCGAAATCATGGCAGTGCAGCATGTAACATATCCGGTTTTCGGAGTCCAGTTTCATCCGGAATCCATCATGACACCCGACGGCAAAACAATCCTCAGGAACTATATGGAAGGAGCCCTGAAAAATGATTAAGGAAGCCATTGTCAAAATCGTCAACAAAGAAGACCTCTCCTATGATGAAGCCTACACAGTCATGAACGAAATCATGAGCGGTGAGACCACACCGACACAGAACGCCGCATTTCTCGCCGCCCTCTCCACCAAGAGCGCCCGCGCCGAGACCACGGACGAAATCGCCGGCTGCGCCGCCGCCATGCGCGCCCACGCCACAAAAGTGGAGACAGACTTCGACCTCTTCGAGATCGTCGGAACCGGCGGAGACAACGCCAAAAGCTTCAATATCTCCACCACCGCAGCTCTCATCGCCGCAGCCGGCGGCATGAAGGTCGGAAAGCACGGCAACCGGGCGGCCTCCTCGCTCTGCGGCACGGCGGACTGTCTGGAAGCGCTCGGCGTCAATATCCGCCAGTCTCCCGACCTGTGCAGAAAGCTCCTGCGGGAAGTCGGCATGTGCTTCTTTTTCGCTCAGGAATATCACAGCTCCATGAAATACGTGGGCGCCATCAGAAAGGAACTGGGCTTCCGCACCGTCTTCAACATTCTCGGCCCGCTGACAAATCCCGGCACGCCCGTCATGCAGCTCCTGGGCGTCTATGACGAATACCTCGTCAATCCGCTTGCAAAGGTGCTGTCTTCCCTTGGGGTCCGGCGTGGCATGGTTGTCTACGGCCAGGACAAGCTGGACGAAATCTCACTCTCCACGCCGACCACCATCTGCGAGATCCGCGACGGATGGATCAAACCGTACACCATCACGCCCGAGGAATTCGGCTTTGAGCGCTGCACGAAAGAAGATCTCCGGGGCGGAACCCCTGCCGAAAACGCGGAGATCACACGCGGCATTCTCCGCGGAGAACGCGGGCATAAAAGAAACGCGGTCCTCCTGAACGCTGGTGCCGCACTCTATATCGGCGATAAAGCGGATACCATGAAAGACGGCGTCGCACTGGCCGCCGATCTGATTGACTCGGGGCTTGCATTGGCCGTACTTGAGAAACTGATCAAGGTCAGCAACGAAACGGAGAATTGATGATGACCATTCTGGACAAACTGGCCGTGCATGCGGAAGAGCGCACAGTCGCCGCCATGCGGCGCATCTCCCTGCAGGAGATGGAGCGCATGGCACGTGAGCTTCCGCGCGGTGATTTACCGTTTGAAAGAGCCCTCGGGAAAAAGGAACTCTCCTTTATCTGTGAATGCAAGAAGGCCTCGCCCTCAAAGGGCCTGATCGCCCCCGATTTCCCGTATCTCGAGATTGCGCGGGAATATGAAGAGGCCGGGGCGGACGCCATCTCCGTGCTGACGGAACCGAAGTGGTTCCTCGGAAGCGACCGCTATCTGCAGGAAATCGCGGAACTCGTGTCTGTCCCCTGCCTGCGCAAGGATTTTACGGTAAACGAGTATATGATTTACGAAGCGAAGCTGCTCGGGGCCTCCGCGGTGCTCCTGATCTGTGCAATCCTCTCCCCGCTCAGGCTCAGCAGATATATTGCCTTAAGTGACGAACTGGGACTCTCCGCGCTTGTGGAAGCCCACGATGAGGCGGAAATCGAGACGGCGCTCCGCGCCGGTGCCCGGATCATCGGCGTCAACAACCGGAACCTGAAGGATTTCTCCGTGGATACCGCAAACAGCCGGAGACTCCGGAATCTGGTCCCGGAGGACGTCCTCTTCGTCTCGGAGAGCGGCGTCTCCTCGCCGGCAGATGTAAAGGCCGTCCGCGAATGCGGCGCCGACGCGGTTCTGATCGGCGAGGCACTGATGCGGGCCCCCGACAAAAAGAGCATGCTTCGCGACATGAAACTGGCCGCGGGAGGTATCTCATGACAAAAATCAAGCTGTGCGGACTCACCCGCAGGGAAGATATCCTGGCGGCAAACAGTCTTTCTCCGGACTATATCGGTTTTGTCTTTGCAAAAAGCAGCCGCCGGTACGTCTCTCCCGAAAAAGCAGCGGAACTGAAAGGACTTCTGAATCCGGGAATCGCCGCGGTCGGCGTCTTTGTCAACGAGGCGCCGGAAACGGCCGCCGCCCTTCTGAATGCGGACATCATTGATCTGGCCCAGCTCCACGGGAGCGAGGACGAAGACTATATCTGCCGCTTAAAGGCAATTACGGACAAACCTCTGATCAGGGCCTTCCGGGTCCGGACACAGGATGATCTGCGAATCGCCGCGGCGAGCCGAGCCGACCACATCCTGCTCGATTCCGGCGCCGGCACGGGCTCCGTCTTCGACTGGTCCCTCCTCCGCGATTTTGACCCTCCCTACTTTCTGGCGGGCGGACTCCATCCCGGAAATGCAGCCGAAGCCGTCACTCTGCTCCGCCCCTATGCCCTCGACGTGAGCTCCGGCATCGAGACGGACGGGAGGAAGGACCCCCGGAAAATGAAAGACTTTGTCACAGCTGTCCGCCATGCGGACCAGCGATAAGATACGGAAAGGAATTACGATATGACAAACCCGAAAGGCCGCTTCGGCGCCCACGGCGG
>CACXFM010000133.1 GCA_902766955.1 uncultured Lachnospiraceae bacterium
GCAGCACTGCCTGTCTTTATTTTGTTCTTACACTCTTCAATTTACACCACGGCGAATAATAAACCTTCCCATTCGCCTTTTTATACGTGCGTACCATCACGTAATAGGTGGTCTTCGCCTTCAGCTTCTTCACGACGAGCGACGTCGTATTGACATTCGAAATCGTCTTTTTCGTGCTTCCTTTTTTGAAAGTCTTATCTGTGCTGTAGATAAGCTCATATCCGTCATTGCGGACATTCCGCTTCGCCCAGACTGCTTTAAAGGCTTTGCTGCCCGCCGTAAGGGACATCACCCAGGTCGGCTTCGGTTTGACCGCGAAGTATTTGATGATCTCCCCGATATAGCCGCCCTTTCCTGTTATCACCACAGCCGCCCTTCCGGGATTGATATTTGTCTTATAGGACAGCGTGTAATCCGTATTTAATTTCAGCGTTTTTCCGCCCAGCTTTACGACGGGAGACTGCTTCTGGGCCGTGCCATCATAAACCTTCGATACAATACCGCTCACGGCCGCATTGGCAACGGACCCGATCGCCTTGATCTGGAAGCTTCTTGTCAGGCTGCCGCCGTAGTATCCCTTGCCCTTGATGACCGCTTTACCCGTTCCGACTGCCACATTGTTGCTGTACGTCACGGTATAATCCGTCCCGTTTATCAGCCTGACGCCGTCCACCCTGACGACAGGCGCCGGTTTTCTGGCCGTCCCCGTATACGTCTGGGAGGCGATGCTCACCTGGACGCCGGAAGCCGCATTCAGGGAATAGACTTTTCCGGACTGATAGGAGTCCGTGCTCAGCAGAAGATCATCCGTGTTGAAGATCGACAGTGTGTCATCATCGTAGATATAGACGGCATATGATCCGTTCAGGTAAAAGCGGCACCCGATCTCTATCCCGTCTTCCGTGATTTTGTCCTTTGTGCCTGCCAGAAACAGCTTGTCCGGTGAGCCAAATGACCCGCTGTCGCAGTTGGTCACATCCACCAGATAACTCCGCCCGTTCTGCATCCTGACCACGTTCCACATATGGTCTCCCGAATCACCTCCGACCGACATGCCCCCTGTGACAATACAGGATTCAATCCGGCTGCTCGAGAAGGAGGTCAGATCACACAGATACTGAAAGGCCTTGGAATAGCCCTCGCAGACGACATTGGTAGAGGAGTCTCCGTCAAAAACCCAGATCATCTGCCAGGGATTGCCGTATTCCTCGTTAGAATAAATTGCATTATAGTTGTAGGAAACCAGACCGCAGATGGTGTTCAGATAACCCCGCAGCTTATTCTCGTCACTGGCGGAGGCATAGGAAGAAACAATGGATTTTGCCTTCGAGACAATGCTCTGCACACCTCTTCCGGCTGCCGTATTCACTACATAGTAGCCGTCTGCAAAGTCCCAGACAACAGGCATGTAGAATGTCAGGCTTCCCGTCACGCTGATGCTGCTTCTGTCAGCGGTATATTCCCAGCCATACATTCTGGTCACACTTGTTTTGTCATACCAGTACAGCTCATAGGGACACCCCGCGATCAGCGCGGTCAGAACCGTGTCCAGACTGCAGGGATTTTTCTTCTGAACCGCCTCCATTGCCTCATAGGAAGGCTGCCATCCGGAGATGCAGCTCGACAGCCCCAGTTCTTTGGCTGTCCATTTTGTCTTCGTAAAAACGTCCCCGACGGGGACCGTCAGAATCGTGGAAGCTCTGCTCCCGTTGGCCACCTTCCTGGCCTGAACGACAAGCGCGTCGTAAATCCTGGTTTCCAGGGCATTCAGGGAGAATGCGGCATACGCCGCCTCTTCGGCCGCGCTCATGTCTCCGTCAGAAAACAGGCCGCCCGAAACAAGGCCGTCCGGGTACAGCTCGCTGTCCGTATAATGCCCAAACAGGTCCTCCGGATCCGTATTTCCGCCCGGAACGACCTCAATCGCCTCGGCCTCCCATTTAACAGCCTGGTCTCCGGCCTCCTCTGCCACGCTCTCCGCGGCACTCTCCGTGCCGGCGGCAGCAGTCCCGTCCGCCTGTTCGCTCCCTGGCGCATACAGATCTGCGTCAGCCGTTTCATCCTCCTGCGCGGATTCCTCTCCATCGGAGACTTCATCGGGGAGTTCTGCCGCAGAAGTTTCCGCCTGCTCAGGCTCCGGCTGCGCAGCGGATGCTTCATCGCCGGCGGCTTCACCGGCAGACGTCTCATCATAACCGGCCGCATCATCCTCATACCCGGCATCATCGTCAGTATACCCGGTATCATCCTCTGCATAACCGGTTTCTGTATCGCCATAACCGGCCGTATCATCCTCATAGCCGGCATCATCGTCAGTATACCCGGTATCATCCTCATATCCGGCATCATCATCCGCGTACTCATCTTCCGCGGAGAAACTTCCGTCGTCATAGACAGCCGCCGCGTCTTCCTCCTCATAGGCCGCTCCGGCGGCCTCCTCATAAAAAACCGTCTCCTCAGTCCCGGACTCTGAAGCAGGCACAATGGAAAGGCTGCTTCCCGGAGCGGAAAGCAGAAGTATTGTTGTCAGAAACAGACAAATCCGTCTTTTCATCGGTTACCTCCGTATTGGTACACGTTCCTTCGGACTTCATCCCCTCTCTCAGTTTTTGACTTATTATATGATCTGGTCACCATAAAGTCGATTACGGATTGTTCCGCGCTGCGCGCTCCCACAATCCTGCCCCGCATTCGCAATCCGCGGGGCCCCTTCCCCAATACTTGCTCATGTGGGGCGCGCCATAAAGTCATGCCCCCACTTACGTGCAAGCACGACGTGTGGTCAGCCTTTTGACGCTGTAATCATTATATTACAATTTTTTATACTCAGCGCGCAATTATTTCACACATTTTTAACATTTTACCGCCGTCCTTTGTCCCAGGGCTCCCCTGCAGCCTTCGGCGGATGGTTCTTGGCCGAGAAGAACACCATCAGGAGAAGAGTCAGGATATAGGGAAGCATCAGAAACAGGTCGGAATAACTGCTTGGCAGCTGCATGGCGATGCAGAGCTGATAGCCTCCTGATTTGGCCAGGCCGAAAATCAGACAGACCAGCGCCGTCGGCCCGATCTTCCAGTTGCCGAAAATCATGGCCGCGATCGCCAGATACCCGTACCCCAGATAAATGCTTGGAGAGAAATTCGCCAGAAGCGAATATGCAAAACAGATGCCTCCGATCCCGGACAGAGCCCCGGAGATCATCACGGCAATCCAGCGGGTCTTTTCCACATCCCCGCCTGCCGCGTCCACTGCCTGCGGGTTTTCTCCGCAGGCCCGGAGCATCATGCCGTATCTGGTCTTGTTCATCAGATACCAGAAAAACAGGACCAGCACCATAATGATGATTTCAAACGGATACATCTTCCTGAAGAAGCCGCCGATCCAGGGAATCGCCTGGAGACCGGGAACCGTAAACCTGGCGGAAACATCAAGAATCAGCTTGTTTGACGAGGTCCCGGTGATCGCCTTGTTCGCCGCACTGGTGAAAAAGGTCGTCAGCGCGACCGCGAGGATATTGATCACGACGCCGCTGATCACCTGGTTTGCCTGAAAGCGGATACAGAGCAGGGCATGCAGACAGGCATACAGCCCCGCGCCGACTGCCGCCGCAGCCATCGCGATATAGATCACAGTCTGGCTCCCCTTCGGGAAAAACGGCATAATGAGAACCGCAATCAGCGCGCCGATGAAAGCCCCGAACCCCTGAAAGCCCTCGACGGCGAGATTCGTGACCCCGCTCTTTTCGGAATAAATCGCGCCGACCGCCATGATGAGAAGCGGCATCGCAAAAGAGAGTCCGTCCGTAAATACCTTTTCCATACCTCAGGCCTCCTCTCTCTGTCCGCTTCCGCCTTGGCCGGCATCCCGCGTGCGGTCCGCCGCTCTCTGCAGAACGCGTTCCGCCCTGATCTTCATATAAGTGCCGCACGACGCGTAGAGAAGCAGAATCCCCGTGATCAGTGACGCGATCTCCTTGGCCACGCCCACCATGGAGCTCATATAATTGGCCCCCTGCTGGAAGATACTGACGATCACGGCCGCAAAAATCGCCCCGATGGGGGATGCGCTGCCGAGCAGGGCAACCGAAATCGAGTCATAACCCATGGCGGCCAGTGTCTTGGGAATGATCGTGTTCGTGTAGCCGAGATAGTAATTCACGCCGGCGAGCCCCGCCAGCATGCCTGAGAGGGCCATGGCCAGCACCAGCCTCCTGCCGACCCTGACGCCGAAATACTGCGCGCAGTGTGCATTCCTGCCGACCGCTTTCAGTTCAAACCCTACGGTTGTGCGGCTGAAGAGAAAGTGTACCGCAAAGGCAGCGGCGAGGGCGATCAGCATCCCGAACGGGATCTTGCAGTTCACACCGCCGATCTGCACATTTGTGAGACACAGCCTGGCAGCCGGCGAACAGACGCGGCTCGTTCTCGTCATCATGTCCACATAGTTATTATTAATGAAGAAACCGGTCAGATAACTGATGATGTAATTGATCATGATCGTCGAAACAACTTCGTGTATATTGAACCGGTACTTGAGATACCCCACGAAGGCCCCGACAAGTCCGCCCGCCGCAATGCCGATGACGACGACGATCAGCTTAGCCGCAGGCGAAGGCAAAGTCTTGTTATATCCTGCCAGAACCGTGGCCAGGAAACCGGCCGCCAGCATCTGTCCCGCGATGCCGATATTGAACAGTCCCGCCTTAAAAGCCACGATAAAGGCCAGCGAGGCGAGCAGCATGGGAGCCAGATAGGTCAGGAAATCAAACAGATCCGAGAGCATACCGCTTCCGCCGCCGTAATTTGCCTTCGGCGCAAAGCCGCAGCCCTGAAGAAAGCTGTAAAATGCAACCGCCGGATTCCTGCCCATGACAAGAAGCAGCACACCGGCCGTGAGGAGGGTCATCACGATGGCGGTCAGGGAACTCCAGACCGCCGCGCGCGGCCCGGTGAGAAGCCTTGCCATTACATGCCTCTTTTCCGTCTTCATGCCTGCTTCACCCCCATCATATAGAGTCCGACATCCTGTGAGGTCAGCTCCGTACACGGAGCCGTCTTCAGCAGTTCCCCTCTGTAAATGACACCGACCGTGTCGGCGAGCGCCATGATCTCCTCAAGTTCCAGCGAAATGAGAAGGATCGCCGCACCACGCTCCCGCTCCGCCAGGATCTCCCGGCGGATGTTCTCAATCGCCCCGATATCCAGTCCTCTGGTCGGCTGCACGAAGATGATCAGCTTCGAGTGCTCTTCCACTTCTCTGCCGATGATGGCCTTCTGCTGGTTGCCTCCCGACATCGAGCGGACCTGCGTCGCCGCGCCCTGTCCGCTCCGGATATCATAGCGCGCGATCAAATCCTCCGCATAGCTGTTGAACTTCTCGTCATTGAGGATGCCGTTCTTCGAGAAGGGCTCCCTGAAATACTCCCTGAGCGCCAGATTGTCGCGGAGAGAGAAATCCAGGATCACGCCCGTGCCCTGCCGGTCCTCGGGTATGTAGGAAATGCCGGCGAGAGCCCTCTCCCTCACGGAGGCAGCCGTGATATCCGTATTCAAAAGCTTCACGGAGCCCGACGCTATTTTCACCATGCCCGCGATGGCATCGGCGATCTCCGTCTGTCCGTTTCCCGCGACCCCCGCGATGGCAAAGATTTCACCGCTCCGGATAGAAAACGACACGTTCCTGACCACGTCGAAATGATGCTCGTCACTGACCGTCAGGCCCGAGACCGTGAGAACCGTCTCCCCGAACCGGGCCTCCGGCTTCTCCTGGCTGAGATTGACCGGACGTCCGACCATCATGTCCGCCATTTCCTGCACGGAAGTGTCAGCCACATTCCGCACATCGATCAGCCGTCCTCTGCGCAGAATCGCGCAGCGGTCGGCGATCCGCTTGATCTCTTCCATCTTGTGGGTGATCAGGATAATCGTCTTGCCGTCCTTCCGGAGACCGTCGATGATCTGCAGGAGGAAATCGATCTCCTGCGGCGTGAGCACGGCGGTCGGCTCATCGAAAATCATGATCTCCGCCTGCCGGTAGAGCATTTTCAGGATCTCCACCCTCTGGCACACGGACACGGGGAGGTCCTCGATCCGGTCCGTCGGATTCACTTCCAGTCCGTATTTCGCGGACAGTTCCCGGATCTTCTGGTTGGCCTCCTGCATGTCGACCCAGGGAAGGAAGCCGAACTTCTTCTTCATCGGTTCGATGCCCAGAACGATATTCTCCGCCACCGTATAATTGCCGACCAGCTTGAAATGCTGGTGGACCATGCCGATCCGGCGCGCGGCCGCGTCCGTCGAGGAATGAAAGACGACCTTCTGCCCGTCAATCAGGATCTCGCCGCCGTCCGGCTCATACATCCCGAACAGCATGCTCATCAGCGTGGATTTTCCGGCGCCGTTTTCTCCCAGAAGCGCGTAGACCTCGCCGCGGCGGATACTCACCGACACGTCGTCATTTGCGACAATGCCCGGAAACCGCTTTGTGATATGCCGCATCTCTACTACATACTCGCCCATAAAAACCTCTCATAAAGCCACAAAGCCTCCCCACCGTGCGGCAGGGAGACTTTTTCGTCCGGTCACTGCAAAATCACTTAAGTCCCGGGAAATCATCAGGTGCATATTCATTGGCGGAAGCCGGAATAATCTCACCGGATTTCACCAGTTCATAGCACTCCGCCATCTTGGCAAGCGCGTCCTCGCTCAGCTGCTGGCGGCCTTCCTCGGAGACGTAGCCCGTGGAATCGGAGTCGGCGCTGAGCAGCGCATCCTCGCCCTTGAAGGTGCCGTCATAAAGAGCTTCCAGCTGCTTCGTCACGTTGGTGTGCATGACCTTCAGTGCGGATGTCAAAATGACATTTCCGCTGCCGCTCTCGCCGTCATCATACTGGTCGACGTCACAGCCGATCACATAGACGCCGTCCGCTTCCTTGGCTGCCGTAAAGACACCGTTTCCGGAAGCGCCCGCGGCGACGAAAATCACATCGCAGCCTTCACCGATCAGGGCCTCGCCGACCACCTTGCCGGTCGCTTCGTCGCCGAAGTCGCCGACATAGTTGCCGCCGACATTGTTGCCGGCCAGATCCGTGCCGGCATAGGACGGAAGCTCGACGATTTCAGCCGCCGTGCCGTACTTGGCGTTGGCGTAATTGACGCCGCTCATGAATCCGTACTCATAGTTGACGTTGGACGGGAACGGCATGCCGTTCACAACGGCGACCTTATTGGATTTCGTGGTGAATGCAGCGGCGAGTCCCGCGAAGAAGCCGCCCTCCTGCTCCTTGAAGGTCATCGTGTAGACATTGTCCGCCGTGACCGGGTTGCCTTCGCTGTCCTGAATCGTTGAGTCCACGACAATAAAGTACTTGTCCGGATTATTCACCACGATATCGCCGATCGCGGCAAAATTGAAGCCGGGCAGAACAAAGACATCATAGTCGCCGACAGACTTTTCAACCGTCGGGACAAGCTGTGCGTAATCCGCTTCTTTGATGTCCTTGACCGTGCAGTCCTCATGTGTCGCCAGGAACTCCTGAATGCCTTCATAGCAGTCCTGATTAAAAGAGCCGTCATCGACGCCGGTGGATGTGATGATGCAGATGTCAAGTGCATTGCCGCTCTCCTCAGCCATGGCGGGTACGGACATAATGCCGGCTGTCAGCACGGCTGCACAGGCTGCGATACTCACTTTTTTCCAGATGTTTTTCATTTCAAACCTCCTCTTTTCATGTCAGAAAAAGAATCCGTTTTCATTGTAACACTCATGAATATCTCTGGCAATTCCGTGTTTTTCATCAGTCGTTTTCCTCCCGGTAATCCCAGGCGTCCTCAAAATCATCAAGTTCATCCTCCTGAACGAAAACGACCTCGTCGACAACATGGTGCAACATCATTGATTCTCCCCCTCCTTTTAAAAAAACCAAAAAGAATTCTTTATGGTCTTGGCAATCGTTACGATTGCTTTACCACAAAGAATTCTCTCTGTCATTTTTATGCGGTTAAGGGCACTTTTTTGTTTATGATCAGCCCATCACAAAGAAAAGAATCACACTTACAACGGTACTGGTCAGTCCGACGCAGGCCTCAAAGGGAATCAGCTTCATGCGGTCCCCGATGCTCATGTTGACGGAACCTCCCGTCGCATGGAAGAAGGATCCGTGCGGCAGAGAATCCACAACCGTCGCGCCGGCATGAATCATGGCCGCGGCAGAAAGTGCGGGCACACCCTCCGCGATCAGGGTCGGCGCAAAGGTCTGCGATGCGATCGTGGCGCCTGCCGTCGTCGATGCCGTCGCACCGGCCATCAGGATTCCCGCCAGCGGAGCCAGCACAAATGCAGGCATATGCATCATCTCAAGCAGATTGATCACATCGAACTGGAGCGCTGACGCCTTGATGATTCCGGCGATGGTGCCGGTTCCGATCAGCAGGACGGATACGCCGACGACCTTGGAAAGTCCGAACTCCGTGCAGGAGACCACATCCTTTGCATTTCCCGTGACGATAATGCAGACCAGTCCGCCGACGGGCAGGGCGATCAGCGGGTCGATGCTGATGCCGGCCATCGGGCGCAGGGCCAGAAGAA
>CACXFM010000134.1 GCA_902766955.1 uncultured Lachnospiraceae bacterium
AGGTGCCAGATGAAAATTGCGCTTGCCGCCTGTTCGGATCCCGTTTCCCCGGACAGCATGAATGACATATATAAAGTGATAGAGAAACTCCGCGCATCCGGCGTCGACGCGGAACTGATTCCTGCATTTTTTGAGCCGGATCACTCACCGGAAAAGAGAGGCCGGGCTCTCAATGCATGCTTCCGGGACCCCGGAGTAGATTATATATTTGACGTCTCCGGCGGAGATCTGGCCAATCAGGTTCTGCCTTATCTGGATTTCGACGCGATCCGCGAAAGTCATGCAGTTTTCGCCGGATACAGCGACCTGACGACCGTCATCAATGCGATCATCGCCCGGACGGGGCGCCCCGCCGTCAATTATCAGATCCGTCACATTCTCTCGGAACACGGGGATGAGCAGATGGATTACCTTCTGAACACAATTCTTGCGGACCGTATCTCTCCGCGTGATCTTGAGTGCCGATTTATCCGCGGCAGCAGCATGAGCGGCCGGGTCCTGGGCGGCAATATACGCTGTTTCCTGAAACTGGCCGGGACGCCCTACTGGCCGGATGTGGATCATGCCATCCTGCTTCTCGAATCCCTGAGAGGCAGATCATATCAGATGCTGACCCAGCTCGCGCAGTACGGGCAGATGGGGGTCTGGGACAAAATCAGCGGGATCCTCCTCGGTACATTTACGAAAATGGAGGAATCAATGAAAGAGCCGCCCATGGCGGAGCTTGTTCTGCAGAACATCCCGCCGGAACTTCCGGTGGCGGAGACGCGCTTCATCGGGCACTATACGGATGCCAGGGCCATCGCGCTCGGCAGGGAGACAGTCATAGAAGCCTGATTTCCCTGCCGGCGCAGTGATGCGGCGATTCTCCGCAGACTCTGTGTGTTCACGACTATTCTACCGCAAAGTCAAAATCAATGCCCTGGAACATTGCATCGGTATACTTGTATGAATATCCCATGATGCCAAACCTGCCGACGGTAATATCTTCAACGGTCTTTGCATTATCATAGGCGGTGAGAACACCGTATCCGTTTATAACCGGCTGTACCACATATACCTCCTGGCCTTTGGAATCCGTATAAGTCATGAGCGCGATACCGTCACTCTCCTCGGAAACTACGGCCATCTGGATATAAAAACCGCTTGACTGGGGCTGAATCACATTCTGCCCGAACTGCAGCGCACTTCTCTCTTCCTCCGGGAAACGGAACACACCCAGCATTTCAATAGATTCTGTTTCATCGTAGGAATCAGATGTCAGATCCCTTCGTCCGTTTACTACAGTGACAGTCTGAATCGTTCCGTCATACTTTCCTCCATTCGGCCTGAAGATCAGAATGAAATTGGAGCCTTCCGACTCCCGGATTCCTATATGATCAGAAATGATCTGATCAATCTCCATACCGCATTCTTCCATTGTCTCAAAGCGGAAGAGTTTTCCGATCCGGATCTCTTCAGAATTCCAGTCACTGGTAAACACCGTCTGCATACCGCTGCCCTGATAAATTGGGCTATAGCGGAAATAATACTTCTCTCCGCGCACAATCTGAAGCCAGGTCATCAGGTAATTGCCGTGGTCTGAAACACTGATTGTCCTGTCATATGCAGTAACTGTGTCTTGGTTCTCTCTGGCTTTATAGCCGGAAAAATAAACATGCGGTTTTTCTGAGACATCTGCAGTAACGAGTTTCGTTGAGCCTGCCTTGACATGAGCAGACATAGTCAGACACAAAATCAAAGCCGGCAAAAGCAACCATACCTTCTTCATAACACATTCCTCCTATCTTGAGTTTTGTCAGCTTTTCGGGATTCCAATGCATCATTCAGGCCAGGTGCAAAAACATTCGGTTCTTATTTATCATAACAGAAAAGCAGTCGCCGCAGTCACACTATTGTGCGGTTTTATAAAGAATTTTACTATTAGTTTCCTTGCGGAAGTAAATAAGTGGATGAAGTTGCATTTAATATGGCAATTAACAAAAAATGACTAAAAAATGAGAAAATTATCATTTTCCATGGATTTCTTTTTCTCTTGCGTATATACTTACAGAGAGACAGATAACCTGTCGGCAGCGAAGTATAGCAAGGAAACGAAACAGAAAACCATTTTTAAGAAAAGGAGATGGCGAACATGACAGATATCAACAAAGTTAATGATGAAGCTCTTGAGAACGTAACTGGTGGTGCAAGACGTATTGTTTCCGGATCTCCGGTCGGCTATGCGCACGTAAGAACTGGCCCGGGCAAGGGCTATGAAGTTGCTTATGACGTCGACAACGGCTGCGCTGTTTACACAACAGGACGTCACACATGGAACGGCGACTACAACTGGTATGAGCTGACGAACGGCTGCTGGATCGCAGGATCCCTGATCGGCTACTAAAGACTGACGGGATGTGATTCCGGACCGGTTTTAAAACCGGACAAAACTGACAACGTAAATTAATGCGGGAGGCTGTGACAAGGGGATTTGCCCCTATGTCACAGCCTCCCGTTATTGGTGCCTGTCACCATTCCACGGTGCCTGTCACCATTCCACTATTTCACCATTCTCGGGTGTCTCAATGGAATGGTGACAGGCACCATCCTCGGATTTATAATAGATTCAGCAGGCCGTCAAAAGCCGATTGCGGTTTGTTCCGCGTGCGGCCGGACTTTTGGCGCTGTAATTATATATAACTGGCAAGAGTATATACCTCTAAATGTGGATCTGTGAAGAGGCCGGTTTTTGCGGAGGCGTGTATGAAAAATCAGAGAATCAGGCCGACCGTCACAATCTTTTTGGTGGCTGCTGTTCTGACCATTGGGCTGCCCATTATTGTTGGTATGAAATCCGGGAAGATCCCGGTGCGGGATGTGCGTATCCACATGACACTGCTGGATAATGGCGATGCGCTTATGGAAGAGCGGTGGGATATCACACCGAAAAAAGGCAAAGAGATGTATCTCGAGCGCTTTGATCTCGGTGTGACCGATATAACGGATTTCCATGTGACGGATAATGGGAATCCGATGAAGGAAATCCCCGACTGGAAAGAAAAAAGCGGAGAAGACTTCCCCTGCTGCGGCATGGCAGACCTGGGGTATGAGGACTATCACCAATATGAGCTCTGCTGGCATATCGACGGTTATAAGCGCCATGTCTACGAGATCAGCTATACGTATAAAAATTTCATCACGAAGTACACTGACGGCAGCGGTTTCTATCATACCTTTTTTATGGCGAAAAACTTCTGGCCCTCCCATATTTCCCTCACGATATCCGGGGAGGGGATTGACTTTGAAGGGGCGGAAGCGGCGACCTACGGTTTCGCGGGAACTGCCGGTTTCCGGAAGGGCGTCTACAGGGCGAAATCGTTCGGCAAGGTTGTCAGTGACCAGTATCTCCGGACCGTGATGACATTTCCCGAAGGGACATTCCATGATCTGGTAAAAGAACCAAATAAAGACTTTACCTGGCGTACGAGAGCCGGATATATGAGCTATGCCGATATGTTTTCAGAGAACAGAACATATGGGACAGTGCGCTGGCTTCTGTCCATCCTGGTGTTCCCGGTCGCGGCGGCCATTCTGGTCGTTCTGATTATTTCGGTGAGCCGGAGGGAGCAGCGGATTGCTGCCCGGAATCTGTCTGACATGACGCTGGAAGAATCTCTGGAATGCTATCAGAGGCACCGGGGAATCCTGAGCTGGCTGACGCCGCTTCATCTGTCAGTATATGCGCTGTATGCCTGCGTGATCATGGGCATGTGGCGGGTTGATCCCGGCAGCAGAATCCTTGGATATGTCTTTTTCGGAGGTGCCTTTTTTCTGACTCTTATATTCCTGATGCCGTTTAATTCGTCCATCATGGGAAAACCGAAGAACACGGGCAGAATCGTGCGGATCGCCGACGTCGGATCTTCGGGAAATACATCTGAGGGGATCGCGCTCCTCAATCAGCTCACGTTGGAAGAAGCATGGATCCTGTTTGTCATACTCGGTGACCAGAAGATACAAATGATGTCCATTGTTGGTGCCTACTTCGCCAAATGGAGCGCCCTCGGTCTGGTCGAAAAAGAAGAGAGCAGTAATTATTATAGCGAACAGTACCGGTTCACTCAGAATACGAGTGAGCTCACGTATCGGGCGGTGCAGATGACGACTCCGGAGAGAGAACTGTATGAGTTCTTTAAAAGTGCCGGAGACAGCGTGGATGTCGCGGCAATCGAGAAGATTTGCAGAAAGCATTACAAACGATACATCCGCTGGGTTGATTCGACCAAAAAGGATGCCTACACTTCGCTGCAGGAAAAGGGCTGGCTGGACGGGCTGTATTATGAGGACTGCTGGTGGGATGTCTCTAATGAACCCGTGTTTACGGAAGAAGGAGCGAAGATCGCAGGCGGAATCCGGGCATTCATCGACGTGTGCGCTGACGCCCCGGCCCTTGCGAAGCTTCTTTCGGGATGCGGGGAAGAGGAGGCCGTGCATCTCATCGCGTGCGCGGGTTTTATAGATGATATTTCGAAGATTGTGGAACAGATCGAATATCTTCCCTGGCAGATCGAAAAAGAGCGGATGCGTATCTGGATGGCCGCATCGATCGGCTCTCAGTTCGGAATCATGGCGGCAAGAGGCGGTTTCAGCGCTGCCGTAAGCGCAGGGAGCGGGTCTTCTTCCGGCGGATCATCAGGCGGTGGATCGTCAGGCGGATCATCCGGCGGCGGATCGTCAGGCGGTGGCGGCGGGGGAATCCGCTGAAAAAATAACCGGCGCATTCTCGTGACTTTAGTCATGAGTAAGCCGGAATCATAACAGATGGGACGAATAAATGTTCTTTTTTCTTTGCGATCTCTTTTTCGTATGATATAATAGTTATATGGAAAAAGAGATCTATTTTATTAATAATAATAATTTATCATATGGTCGGGGTTATGTTTATTCCATCCAGTATCATATCGTCTGGTG
>CACXFM010000135.1 GCA_902766955.1 uncultured Lachnospiraceae bacterium
ACTAAAATATATTTTAGTAAGTTGTATTTTAGTTAATTGCATTACAATGCAGATCCTCTGTCAGGTTATTCCAAATGGGTGGAAGAACATGCAGATCCGGAATGTGACCTTTTACTGACAATAGATGATTTATATCGTGTGACATGCTAAAATAGAGACAGATTTTTATATTTCCGATAGCGGGAACCAGACAGGAAGGAGGGTCTCCATGAAAATGAAAAGAATTGCAGCAGGTATTCTTGCATTCACATTATTGATGTCCTGTGCGGTAACGACATGGGCGGAAGGCGTCGGCATGTATGTCACAATTCCGTATCTGGGCAGTTCCGAAAATCCGACGCGGTACGACCTCATGTACTTTATCGGCAGCACCTTTTATTACCTCGATCAGGAAACATACACACTGAGCGAAACGAAGCACAGTTCCTCGGAAATCAAATGGGGCGATTCCACGACTTCCGTGACCGGAACAGGCTCCGGCACGATCACCAGAATCCGGCTGGACAACGGCAACAGGAATTACTGCGTGGCCGGTATATGCCCCGGAATGGGAACTTCTGACGTAGGCTACATGCTGGACGAAAAGGGCTTTTCTTTTGACAAGTATGTCACGAAAAACGGCGAGGAATGGACCGTCTGCAAGAATTCCTCGACAAAGCGTTTTGTCGCCTATCATATCACATATGCTACAGTTGACACGATTTATTATGGCATGGAAGGGTATATGCCCTTTGGCTGATCGGAAATAAGTCTGTTATGAAACAAAAAACGAAGGAGACGCTCCGGATAAAGGAGTTCTCCTTCGTTTTTCCATGTATGTTCCCGTTTCACGTCAGATCAGAACAGCAGCTCCATCTGCTCGTAATCCGTCACTTCCACGTGTGCGAAGCTCAATGTCTCCGCCCCGCTTCCGGCAAGATGTGTGGATTTCAGCCTCTGGATCTGCCCCAGCGCCGACGGAACCAGATTCAGAACATAGATGTTGTCGAAGCGGTCGTAGATGGATTCTCCTCCGAGACCCGTGAAGCAGATCAGCTGGGTATTGTTTTTCTTCGCCACCTCCATCATGGGTTTGAGCAGATGGGACGCATTGGTCTGGGCAAAGGGATTGTCCATCACCAGTACTTTTCCCTCGTTGCGGTCCGCAAAGATGTCGGTCTCATCCCTGCGCATATAATAGAGCAGGGCGGACAGGATCACAAATGCCGAGAGGAATCCTTCTCCCCCTGAATTGCTGGCCACTTCTCTCCAGGATATCTGGATTTCTCTCTGGGCCTCGATTTTATAGAGTGATATTCTGACATTTCCGATCCCGACGACTGCGTCGTAGAGTTCTTTTGTGGTCATTCTTTTGCCGACATATTCGTGGGCGGTTCCTTCTTTTTCAAGCAGAGCCATGCCCTTCCTGGTGATGTCGTCTACAAGGTCTTCAATTCTCTGCTTATAGATGCCGGCATTTTCCTCCCAGGAAGGAAGTGAGATTTTGAGCATTTTCAGGGTTTTTCCACGGAGCGGCACACTGGAATTCCGGTCGATAATCCCCATCTGGGCATGTATTTCCGCGGTATATTCCATGAGAACACCTGTCACATGCGCCTTCTCTTCTTCTACGATGGCGATATCGACCATCAGTTTGTCGATGCGGTCGCGATAGGAACGGCAGATCACCTCCAGCTGACGCAGGACTCCCGGCGCATCCGAAGTGAGCGCATAGACAGTCTCCAGGGGCTTCCGGTAGTAGTCTTCCTGAAACGTCTCCATCCGCATGGTCTCCAGAATGCGTTTCTCCAGGTCTTCCCTTCGGGAAGCTGCTTCTTTTTCCATCCTTCGGTAATCTTTGAGGAGCGTGCCGGTGAAGGCCCGGAATTCTGCTTCCGTATATCCGTCAAAGTGTCCTTCGAAACTGATGCCGGCTTCCGGCGGCACATCCTCATATTCGGCCAGTGCCGTCAGATGACTGCTGTAAACAGCGGCTTTCTCACGCAGGTTTCTCTCAGTTTCTTCGTGCTTCTTCTTTTCAATAAGAAGCGCGGCTTTGCGTTCCCCGTAGTCAGTCACGGACACTTCTTCGCGCGGAAGCGGGCCCTCCGCACCGCAGTCTCTCCCGATCAGGATGACGGTCTGCTTCGCGGCTTCTCCGGCCTTTCCTTTTTCCACTTCCAGGCCGTTCCGGTTCTGCTCCAGTATTTTGATCTCATCCGCGAGGCGCCGGCGCTGCCTGTCCGCATGGTCTTCTTCCGCTGTACTGTATGTAACCTGTCTCCACTCTTCCTCCCGCAGCTGATATTTGCGCGCCCGCTGCCGGAGGCTTCTGTTCAGCTCCTCCCGTCTGCCGGCAGCTTTTTCCACGGCGGCCATAAGCTCCTGTTCCTCATGCGAGACCGTCTCCGTCACGGCTCTGTACCTCGCGCGAAGTGCCGCCTCATCTGCCTCCAGAGACCTGTCGAAGCCCTGCGGGGCAGAGGTTTTCTGATAGAAGCGGAAGGCGTCGCTCTCCTTCTGCTTCTCCGAATGTTTTTGGAGCAAAAGCAGCCGTTCCGTCTCGGCGAGACGGATTTCATCCGCAAGCATCTCTTCCTGCTCCCGGACTCTTTCCTTTTCAGCCACGGTCTCCGCCAGCACTTCCCTGCATTTCGTCAGTTCTGCTCTCCGCGCAAGATACTGTTCATATGCCTCCGTGAGTTCGCCGAGTTCGCCCTGCTGCCGCCCGATCTCTCTGCTCTGCCGGTCATTCTCAAGAATGTCCGTCTTCAGCTGCTCTGTCTCCTTCTGCAGAAGGGCCAGTTCCTCTTTCGTCTTCACCGCCTCTGCTTTCAGCGCCTCTATGCGCGCTTCTGTCTCCGTGATCTCCTTCCGGACATCCTCCAGCGACGTCTTCGTGACGGTCTGATCCGCGATCCGGTTGCGGCGTTCGATATAGTCCCTGTATTCTCTCTGCTTTTCCGCACT
>CACXFM010000136.1 GCA_902766955.1 uncultured Lachnospiraceae bacterium
GCGACAGCCCTTCTTTATTTGCGCAGATACCCGGCGGGCTCAGCATTTCCACACTGTCCCGTTGTGCCAGACCGTCTCTCTGCAGGAAGGCGGGAGCAGCGCTTCTGCGACCGCGTCCCCCTTGAGATCTTCCCCGATGACCAGCAGCACTTCCTGGCCCTCTTCGATCGGCGCCGTGCGGATGCTGCCGCGGGACGCATTGATTTCATACCAGCCGTCTTCGCCGCGGTGGAAGCCCTTGACCCGGATAACACGGCCGAACCTGCTTTCATCGGCAAGGAAGCATTCCGCTTTCTCCCGGATATCCGGGAGTGAGAGCGGGAGATTCATGAAGTACAGCGTCTCGTAGGCATTGTCGCGGGCCGTCTGCAGTTTGATGTGATCGGAAGGGACGAAGGAAGCATTCATAAAGGTCTCAAAATCTTCTTCCGTGAAGCGGCTCCAGTCTTTGGCGCAGACTTCGCCTGCGAATTCCCGCTGACAGCCAAAGGCTTTCATGGCGGCCGACAGATGCCCGAGAACGGAGCGGACGGCGCCGGGCCCGTACTGCTGTGTGCGGCTGATGACGAGCGCGCCGGCGCAGGAGACCTGGGAGACCAGCAGGTATTCCGATTCCCGGCTGAGCTGATCCGGCAGGCCGGCGTCGCAGATGGCGATGACGCTGCCGGCTTCGTACCACCTGTCCAGCGGCTCGTCGTGCAGGATATCAAAGAATTCATCCACATCAAAGATGCCGGACGGCTCCACGATCACTCTGTCGAAGCCGCGCATGGCCATGGAGATCAGTTTGGTGCGGAAGCGGCGCATATGGCAGTCATAATCGCATCCGCCGGCGATCATCTCCAGTTCGCAGCCTTCTTTTTCCAGCTCTTTCAGCAGCATCATGTCGACGTTGACTGCGCCGTGGTCGTTTTCGAGAATGGCGACGCGCAGCCCCTTCCCTGTCAGATATTTCGCATACAGCCTGATAAATGTAGTTTTTCCGGATCCGAGGAAACCGGTGATGAGGTCGATTCTGATCAACGTGCGCCTCCTTGACAGATTCTGCACGGGATGCGGCGGCCCGTGAAAAAATGGTGTTTTCTTAGACAGAACGTCTGATAAGCGCTATAATAGCACGGAACAGACATATGCGGAGGTTTTTTTCATGCTGTATGTTCTTTTGTGGTGGGCGGTACTGCTCGTTCTGGGTATGGGCTTCCTGCCTTTTACGAGTGTCATATTCCGCAGATTCCGCGATCACGGGTGGGTGTTTTCGAAGACAGTCGGGCTTTTTATTGCGGCCTTTGTGACCTGGGTTTTGAATGTGGCGGGCGTTCTGCCGTTCACCCGTTCTTCGGTTCTCATCGTGACGTCGGTTCTGTGTGTGCTGAATTATGTGGTCTATTTCGTCTTCCTGCGGGGCTTTCTGTTTTCTTATGAGGCGGATGAAGAGGAGGAAGAGGAGCGCCGCCCGCGGAACGGAGACAGCGAGCTCAGGCTGTCCCACCTGCTGGATCACGGCTCAAAGCGGCTGATCATTCTGGAGGAATGTCTCTTCTTTGCCATCCTGCTCGGGTGGATGTGGATCGTGGGCTTCAATCCCGAGGCATATGGAACCGAGAAGTTTATGGATTACGGTTTCCTCACGGCGATGTCCCGGAGTACCCGGATGCCGTTCGAGGATATGTGGTTTGCGGGCAAGGATATTAACTATTACTACGGCGGCCAGTATATCACCGCCTGGCTGATGAAGGGCACCGGCACGGCGCCGGGAATCGCCTACAACGTCATGAGAAGCGTCGTGACGGCGTTTTCGTTCATCCTGCCGTTTTCGCTGGTGTTCCAGCTCATGTATGACCGGGTCAATGCCGCGCAGGTTAAGCGCTTCGGCAGGCTGCGCATGTTTTCGGAGCAGCCGGACAGGATCCTCCTGCATGTCCCGGCCGAGCAGATGGGCCCGGAGGAAGGCGGCATTCTCCGCTCCGCCAAAGAGGCGAGCAGGCGGATCAGAAAGAAAGGGCTGTCCGAAGTCAGGAAGAGAAGGGCGGCGGAGGCCGCATACAGGTCGGAGCGCTTTCTGGCCGATCTCGGCGACGGCGGAGGAGAAGAGGAGCTTTCGGCGGAGAATTCCGCATCCGGTGCGGAAAGGAATGAGTCCCGCACGGACAGAGCTTCCGGGAACTCCGCAAGAAGGAGATCTGCCGCGGGGAAAACGGGAAAAAAGATGGGCTCGCGCAAGGGAGCGGGCAATCCGGCCGGACCGGCCAGCCTGCTGGCGGGACTTCTGGCGGGGATCGGCACCGCGTTCGGCGGGACGTTCTATTATGTCGTCTACGGACTCATAAAGCCGCTGGCGGATCCCTCCTTCCGGTACTGGTTCCCGGACGCGACGCGCTACATCGGCTACGATCCGGATCTGCCGGACAAAACCATACACGAATTTCCCGCCTATTCCTCGATCCTCGGGGATCTTCACGCGCATTACCTGAATATTCTCTTTGTCGTGACCGTGACGGCCGTGATTTACGCCTGGGCGCAGAAGCAGGAGCGTTTTCCGGAGAGACCGTTTCCGGCATTCCGCCCGGAGATTCTGCTGGCCGGCGTCATGACGGGGGCATTCCGCTGGACGAACTTCTGGGATTTTCCGATTTATTTCGTCGTCTGCGGGGCGGTTGTCTTTTTTGTGAACCTGCGGCTCTACGCGGGACAGCCGGTGCGGTTCCTGCGATATACGTTGACCGAGGCGGCCGTGATGTTCGGAGCGGGCTATGCGGCGGCGCTTCCGTTTACGCTGCACTTTGACATGATTTCATCGCAGATCGCGCTGACCCACAGCCACACGCTGCCCCACCAGATGCTGATCGTCTGGGGATTCCCCGCCGCCATCCTGATCTGGTATGCGGCCACGCTGATGAGGGAGCAGCACCACATGAGGAAGACCGTGAGGAGGCTTCTCTGGCACTCGCACAGGATTGCGCTGCCGGATCTCGCCGCCCTCCTGTTCGGACTCTGTGCCGCGGGACTTGTGATGATGCCGGAAGTCATTTACGTGAAGGATATCTACGGCGGCGATCACTACCGGGCGAATACGATGTTCAAGCTGACCTACCAGGCGTTTATTCTGTTTGCCCTGGTCACGGCGTATGCGCTGGTCCGGGTTCTGGTGGTCAATTCCTTCCGGAAGTTCGAGGCCGAGTTTAAGGAAGAGACGAAGCAGGAAGTGGAGCTGGCCGATATGCTGGCCCAGGCGGACCTGGCGGCGCGGGCGGCGCTCAGGGAAGCGTCCGGCGCGTCGATGACCCCGGAAGCAGATGCGGAGAACGGGCCCGGGGAAATGCTGCCGGATGCTGCCGGAGAGGAGCGCGTCAGTGCGGCGTATGACACGGTTAAGGAGAAGCACAGGAAGAAGGGGATCGGGAGGCGCATCCGGATCGGTGCGGCAGTCTTCTGCATCCTGGTGCAGTGCCTGCTCGCGGGTTATACCGCAAGCGGCGTCTACGCCTGGTTCGGAAACGTGCTGAACCCGGAGGACCGGATTTCCGACGACGCGTCCGTCTTTATTGAGAGACGTTTTCCGGACGACACCGGAGCGGTCGGCTGGCTGAACCGCCACGCGAAGGGGCAGCCGGTCATTCTGGAGGCGGCGGGCGACAGCTATTCGGACTGCGGCAGGGTCTCGGTGGCGACCGGACTGCCGACTGTGGCCGGCTGGTATGTCCACGAGTGGCTGTGGCGCAGCAGCCAGAAGGAACTGGACCGGCGCGTGAAGGACATCAGGAGCATGTATACGTCCGATGATCCGCAGAAAGTCCGGGAACTTCTGGACAAATACAAAGTGACATACATTTATATAGGGACACTGGAGCGGGAGACGTACCCGGAACTGCAGGACCGGCTGCTCCAGAAGATGGGGAAGGTCGTCTATTCGGACGGCGTATCCACCTATATCATGAAGGTGCGGTGAGGAGCGCGCTCTTCCCGTACGGCTGCATTGCAAAGTGCGGCCAAATACGGTATGATAAATGCTGTATGTGATACGGCCGGCTACCCGACAGGCGGCCGTATATCAGATCAGGAGCTGTTTGGGAGGATAAGATGACAGACAGAGGCAAGTACTATATTACGACAGCGATTGCCTACGCATCAGGCAAGCCGCATATCGGCAACACCTATGAGATTATTCTGGCAGATGCGATTGCGCGCTTTAAGCGTCAGGAGGGATATGATGTTCAGTTCCAGACGGGGACGGATGAACACGGCCAGAAGATTGAAGACCGCGCGAACGCTGCCGGTGTTTCACCGAAGGAATATGTGGATAAGACCGCAGGTGAAATCCGCCGGATCTGGGATCTGATGAACACCTCCTATGACTTCTTTATCCGCACGACAGACGATTTCCATGAGAAACAGATCCAGAAGATCTTCCGCAAAATGCATGACAAGGGAGATATCTATCTGGGTGAATATAAGGGCATGTACTGCAAGGAATGTGAATCCTTCTACACGGAATCACAGCTTGTGGACGGCAAGTGCCCGCTGGACGGCTGCGACGTCGAACCGGCGTCCGAACCGGCGTATTTCTTTAAGATGAGCAAGTACGCGGACCGCCTGATCGAGCATATCAACACGCATCCGGAGTTTATCCAGCCCGAGTCCCGCAAAAACGAGATGATGAACAACTTCCTTCTGCCGGGGCTGCAGGATCTCTGCGTATCCCGCACCTCCTTCAGCTGGGGCGTTCCGATCGACTTCGCGCCCGGCCACGTCTCCTATGTGTGGCTTGACGCGCTGGCAAACTATATCACGGGCGTCGGCTACGATGCCGACGGAAATTCGACGGACCAGTTTAAGAAGTTCTGGCCGGCGGATCTCCACCTGATCGGCAAGGATATCGTCCGGTTCCATACCATCTACTGGCCGATTTTCCTGATGTCCCTGGACCTGCCGCTTCCGAAGCAGATCTTCGGCCATCCCTGGCTGCTGCAGAGCGGCGGCAAGATGTCCAAGTCCAAGGGCAATGTCATTTATGCCGACGACCTTGCGGAGATCTTCAACGTGGACGCGGTGCGCTATTTCTGCATTCACGAGATGCCTTTTGAAAATGACGGCGTGATTTCCTATGACCTCATGGTCGAGAGATGGAATTCGGAGCTGGCCAATACCATGGGCAACCTCGTGAACAGGACGATCGCCATGACCAACAAGTATTTCGGCGGCACCGTGCGGAAGACGGGGGTTCATGACACAGAGGGCATCGACGCGGATCTCGCCGCCGTCACGGCCGCGGCTGTCGGTAAAGTGACGGAGAAGATGGACCGCCTCCGCGTGGCGGACGCGCTGACGGAGATTTTCAGCCTGTTCAAGCGCTGCAATAAATATATTGACGAGACGGAACCCTGGAAGCTGGCCAGGGATCCGGACGCCAAGGACCGTCTCTCCCAGGTGCTCTACGACCTGCTTGACAGCATTCAGACGGGCGCGTCCCTGCTCGCGAGCTTCATGCCGGAGACGGCGGAACGCATTCTCGCCCAGATCAACGCGCCGGCAGCCGGCTATGAGGATCTGGCCCATACGGAGAATTATCCGGCGGAAAACAAGGTGACGGAGAATCCCGAGATCCTCTTCCGCAGACTGACGATGGAGGAGGTCACGGAGAAGATCGACGAACAGAGGAAAGCCGCCGGACTGCCCTCGCTGGCTGAGATGGCTGCGCAGGAGGCCGCGGAGGCGGAGAAGGCAGAGCAGGCGGAGAAAGCCGCGGAAGCTGAGCCGGAAGTGCCGGAACTTGAGCACAAGGAGACCTGCACTTATGATGATTTTGCGAAATGCGAGTTCCGCGTGGGCGAGATCATCAAGTGCGAAGAGGTGAAGAAATCGAAGAAGCTCCTCTGCAGCCAGGTGAATCTGGGCGATAAGACCGTACAGATCCTGTCGGGACTCCGCCCGCAGTATACGCCGGAAATGATGACCGGGAAGAAGGTCATGGTGATCGAGAATCTCGCCCCGCGCAAGATGGCCGGGCTGGAATCCCAGGGCATGATCCTCTGCGCGGAGATGCCTGACGGGACGCTTTCCATCATGGTTCCCGAGAAGAGTGAGACGCCGGGAGGTTCTCCCATCAGCTGAACAATTGAATGAAAGAGCCGCCGGCGGAATGTCTCCGGCGGCTCTTTGACAACGGAGGACCATATTTTCGATGATATTTGACACACATGCCCACTATGACGACAGCCTGTTCGACGGGGACCGGGACGAGGTGCTCGCCGGACTCCCGGCGGCGGGTGTCGGCAGAGTGGTGGATGCGGGCTCGACGGTCAGGAGCCTTTCGCGAATCAGAGAGCTGACCGGGAAATATGAGTTTGTCTACGGCGCCGCGGGGCTGCACCCGGACGAGGTCGGCGGCCTGACGGATGAGGTTCTCGCGGAGATCCGGTCCCTTCTGGAAAACCCGAAGTTTGTGGCCGTGGGAGAGATCGGCCTTGATTACCACTGGGACGTGGAGCCGCATGACGTGCAGATCCGCTGCTTTAAAGAACAGATCCGGCTGGCGCACGAGATGAAAAAGCCGGTGATCGTCCATTCCAGGGCGGCGGCGCTCGACACCATGACCGTGATCCAGGAGATGTACGGTCAGGACGGAGAGCTCGCGGGATCCGGCGGCGGGCTTGCGGATTACCGCGAGGGCCGGCGCGTCCCGGGCGTGATCCACAGCTATTCCGGCTCTTACGAGCAGGCGAAGATCTACACCGGCCTCGGGTTCTGTCTGGGGATCGGCGGCGTTGTGACCTACCCCACTTCGAAAAAGCTGAAAAAGGTGGTGGCGGGGATCGATCTCAGCTATCTGGTGCTGGAGACCGACTGTCCCTATCTGACGCCGGAGCCCCGCCGGGGAGAGCGGAATACATCCGCCATGCTCTCTTACGTCGCGGAAGCAGTGGCCGGGATCAAGGGAGTATCGCGGGAAACCGTGGAAGATGTGACGTGGAGGAATGCGGAGCGCCTGTTCGGCATGGCATAGCCGGGCGGCGGCTCCCGCTTACTTAGATCCGTAAGGCTTTTTTGGCTATTGCGGGAAAGGTGAGGTGCAGTTGTGAAAGTTCTTATTCTGGCGGGCGGGTACGGCACCCGTATCTCGGAAGAATCCCAGTTTAAGCCCAAGCCGATGATCGAGATCGGCGGCAAGCCGATCCTGTGGCATATCATGAAGTATTATTCCGCCTGGGGATTCAATGATTTTATTATCCTGGGCGGCTATAAGCAGTATGTGATCAAGGAGTTTTTTGCGGATTATTTCCTGCACAACTCCGACGTCTCCTTCAATCTCGAGACAAATGAGATGAAGGTGCTGGACGAGCACTCCGAGAAGTGGACGGTCACCGTGGTGGACACCGGACTGGACACGATGACGGGCGGCCGGATTAAGCGCGTGGAGAAGTATGTCGGCGGCGAGCCATTCATGCTGACTTACGGCGACGGCGTCTCCAACGTGGACTTAAACGAGCTGCTCGCATTCCACAAAAAACACGGCAAAACCGCGACGGTCACCATGATCCGGTTCGCGCAGCAGAAAGGCGTGATCGACTACGCCCCGGACGGACAGATCCGGGCCTTCCGCGAAAAATACAGGGAGGACGGCGACGTCATCAACGCCGGCTTTATGGTCTTCAATCCGGAGATCTTCCGCTATCTGGAGAGCGACCGGACCATCCTCGAGCAGGATACCATGCAGCGGCTGGCGGACCAGGGGGAACTCATGGGATATCTGCATAAGGGATTCTGGCAGTGCATGGACACCCAGAGGGAGAAGAAGAAGCTGGAGGACCTCTGGGCGCGGAAACAGGCTCCGTGGAAGATATGGGAGGACTGATGAACCTGGAATTTTACAGATCAAAGAAGGTGCTCGTGACAGGCCACACCGGTTTTAAGGGCACCTGGCTTGTGAAGATACTGGCCGATGCCGGAGCGGACGTCACGGGATACGCGCTGGCGCCGGAGACGGAGCCGGATCTTTATACTTTGTCCGGCGTGGAGAAGATGATTCATTCCGTGACGGGTGATATCAGGGATTTCGATTCCCTCCGGCGCGTGTTTGAGGAGACGAAGCCGGAGATCGTCCTGCACCTCGCGGCGCAGCCGATCGTGAGAACCTCGTATGCAAAGCCGGTCTACACGTATGAGACCAACGTGATGGGGACGGTGCATGTGTGTGAATGCGTGCGCTTAAGTGACAGCGTCCGCTCTTTCCTCAATGTGACCACCGACAAGGTCTACGAGAACCGGGAGTGGGCCTGGGGGTACCGGGAGAACGAGCCGCTGGACGGCTATGACCCGTATTCCAACAGTAAATCCTGCTCCGAGCTTGTGACGCACAGCTACAGGAAGTCCTATTTTGACGGGACGGGCACGGCGGTTTCGACGGCCAGAGCGGGAAATGTGATCGGCGGCGGCGACTTCGCGGCCGACCGGATTATACCGGACTGCGTGCGCGCGGTCATGAAAGGAGAGCCGGTCGTTCTGCGGAACCCCAATTCGGTCCGGCCCTATCAGCACGTCCTGGACCCGCTCAATGCCTATCTGATGATCGCGGCGCGCCAGTATGAGGATCCGTCTTTCGCGGATGCCTATAATGTCGGGCCGAATGAGAGCGACTGCCTGACGACCGGAGAGCTCGCGGCACTGTTCTGCGAGTCCTGGGGCGGGGGCGCTTCCTGGACGGCCGGCATGAGCGACGGCCCGCACGAGGCGAATTTCCTGCGGCTGGACTGCGCGAAGCTCAAGCAGACCTTCGGCTGGAGACCGGTCTGGAATGCGGAGACGGCCGTGCGGAAGACGGTGGAATGGGCGAAGGCCTGGGCGGCGGACCCGTCGTCGGTGCCTTCCGTGATGGAGCGGCAGATCCGGGCATTTTTCGAAGATTCCCGGGCATGACACAAGAAAAAAGACGAAAGCGGAGAAGAGTATGTTTGAACATATGACCGAAGAACAGGCGAAACGGCACATTCTCGATGAAGTGGCGGAATACTGCAGAAAGTTCCACGCGCAGAGCGGGGAGTTCACACCGGGAGACCGGATTCCCTACGCGTCGAGAGTCTATGACGAGAAGGAAATGACGAATCTGGCGGATGCGGCCCTGGAGTTCTGGCTGACATCGGGCAGATATACGAAAGAGTTTGAGAAGAAGTTCGGGGAGCACCTGGGCGTAAAATACGTGAGCGTCGTCAATTCGGGCTCCTCGGCCAACCTCCTGGCGTTTAATGCGCTGACGTCGCCGCTCCTGAAGGAGAGGCGGGTCAGAAGGGGCGACGAAGTGATCACGGTTGCGGCGGGCTTCCCCACGACCGTGACGCCCATGATCCAGTACGGCGCCGTCCCCGTATTCGTGGATGTCACGCTTGAAACGGCCAATATCGACGTGTCGAAGCTTGAGGAGGCCGTCAGTGAGAAGACAAAGGCCGTCATGCTGGCCCACACGCTGGGCAATCCGTTCAATATCGCCGCCGTGAAGGAGTTCTGTGACCGGCACGGCCTGTGGCTGATCGAAGACAACTGCGATTCCCTGGGAACGGTGTACACGCTGAACGGAGAAACCCGCATGACGGGCACTTTCGGGGACATCGGCACGTCCTCCTTCTATCCGCCGCATCATCTGACCATGGGCGAAGGCGGCGCGGTTTATACGGACAACCCGCTCCTGCACAAGATCGTCAGATCCATGAGGGACTGGGGACGCGACTGCGTCTGCGTGTCCGGGCAGGACAACCTGTGCGGCCACCGCTTCGACGGGCAGTACGGGGAGCTGCCGAAGGGCTACGACCACAAATATGTCTATTCGCATTTCGGATGGAACCTGAAGGCGACGGACCTGCAGGCTGCCATCGGCTGCGCCCAGATTGACAAGCTGGACGGTTTTACGCAGAGGAGGCGCCACAATTTTGAATATCTGCGCGAGCAGCTTCTGAAGCTCGGCGCGGAGGAGATGATGCTTCTGCCGCAGGCGGAGGCAAATTCGGAACCCAGCTGGTTCGGCTTCCTCATGACGCTGAAAAAGAGCGGTATCCGGGAAAGAGCGGTCCGCGAAATCGAGGCGGCGGGCGTCCAGACGAGGATGCTTTTCTCCGGCAATCTGATCCGTCACCCCTGTTTTGACGAAATGAGAGCGGCTTATGAGGCGGGCGATTTCGAAAAAGCCGGCTACCGCGTAGCCGGGACGCTTTCCAATACGGACCGGATTATGAACGACTCCTTCTGGGTCGGCGTCTATCCGGGCATGACGGACGAAAAACTCGCCTATATGGCGGAGACGATTGTCCGCGCAGCCGCGCGCACAGATTGAGTTTTCGGCCGTACTGTGAGATAATGCCTGTAAGGCAAAACCACATGCGGACCGGGGGCACGTATGAGGAAGGAGGGCTCCGGATCCGCTGCATGCTGTATGCGGAGGTGAGTGCATGGAGCTTCAAAAGTACATAGGCTGCTCGAGGGCTGCCAGAAAACTGGAAAAGGCGGATCTGGTACTGAAGAATGCCAAGATCGTCAATGTCTTTACGGACAGAGTGGAGGAGGGAAACGTTGCCGTCAAAAACGGCATGATTGTCGGAATCGGCGACTATGAAGGCGTCGAAGAGATTGACCTGAAGGGACAGTATCTGACGAGCGGCTTCATTGACGCGCACCTGCATTTGGAATCCACCATGGTGAACCCCCAGGTCCTGGTTTCAAGAGCCGCCCAGCACGGGACGACGACCTTCATGGTCGACCCCCATGAGGCGGCCAATGTCGCCGGCACGGACGGCATCGACTATATTCTGGAGCAGACAAAGGATTCGCCGGCCCACGTCTATGTCATGATGGCCAGCTGCGTACCGGCTACAGCCGTCGACGACAACGGCTTTGAGCTGACGGCGGAGAAGATGGCGCCGTACCTGTCCAACCGCAGGGTCCTGGGTCTCGGTGAAGTGATGGACTGCTGGTCCGTCATCGAAGGCGACCCGTCGATGAACCGTAAGCTCGAGCTTTTCGACGGCAAGGTCAAGGACGGCCATGCGCCGGGCCTGACGGACGAGGAGATGGCGGCCTATGTCCTGGCCGGCATCACGACGGACCATGAGGGCGCGGATTATGAGTATGTCATGAAGGAGCGCTCGATGGGCATGATCTGCCACATCCGCGAGGGCAGCGCCGCCCGCAATCTGGAGATGATCGTCAAGGGAATCGTCGAGAACAATACGAACACGGAGGGCTTCTGCTTCTGCACGGACGACAAGCACATCGAAGATATCAGCCGCGAGGGCGATATCGACCACAATGTGAGGAAAGCCGTGAGCATGGGCATCAACCCGATCGCGGCGGTCAAGATGGCGACGATCCAGCCCGCCAGGTGCTACGGCCTCCGCAGGACCGGCGCGGTGGCGCCCGGCTATGATGCGGATCTGGTCGTATGGGATTCCCTTAAGGACTTTAATGCGCAGATGGTCTTTTATAAAGGCCGGCGCATAGACGATATGCTGAAGGTGAAGCCGAAACCGTGCCCGTCCAATCTGATGGATACGGTGCATCTCGGCGCGCTTGATCCGGAGAAGCTGGTCATCCGTTCCGGAGGGAAGCCGTTCCCGGTGCTCCGCATGATACCCGGCCAGATTCTGACGGCGAGGGAGGACCTGGTGCTGCCGGAGGACGAGAACGGGATTTTTGTCCCGGACGGCGGGATCGCCAAAATCGCGGCGTTCGAGCGGCATAAGGCGACCGGCAAGATCGGAGTCGGCGCCGTCACGGGCTTCGGCCTGAAGGGCGGGGCGATTGCCTCTTCCGTGTCGCATGACAGCCATAACATTATCGCCATCGGCACCTCGGATGAGGACATCCTCATTGCCGTCAGGGAACTGGAGCGGGTGCACGGCGGCTATACGGTTGTGGAGAACGGAGAAGTGTTCGATACGCTGGAGCTTCCCGTCATGGGACTTATCTCTGACAAGAGCTACACCTATGTCAATAAAAAAGTCAGGCGCATGACGGCCAAGGCACATAAGATGGGCGTTCCGAGGAAGATGGAACCGTTCGTGACACTGTCCTTTATGGCTCTGCCGGTCATTCCTGAGATCCGCTGCACGCCGCGAGGCATGTACAGCGTGACGGAAGGAAGACTTTTGAACTGATTCAGGAGGGAGTGCAAAGAGGAATGAAGGGATACAGGCTGCCGGAAGACCTGCTGCTGGGTGCGGCTTCATCCGCCGCGCAGACGGAAGGCGGGGATGTACGCCACAACTGGAATAAATGGAGCAGAACCAACCGGATCGCGGACGGAACGGATATCCGCCGCGGCAATGACGGCTGGAAGAACTGGAAGGCTGATATCGATATTATGGCCGTCATGGGACTGGAGACATACCGGTTCAGCGTGGAGTGGGCCAGAATTCAGCCGAAAGCCCGCGAGATCGACCTGGAAGCGGTCAATCATTACCGGGAAATGATTACATATATGAGAACGAGGGGGATCCGGCCGCTTCTGACGCTGCAGCATTTTACGCTGCCGGAGTGGTTTGAAGCCCAGGGCGGATTCACCCGCCCCGCGAATGTGCGGCACTTCCTGAAATATGTCGGGATTGCGGTCAACTATTTCGGCGACCTGGTGTCCGACTACTGCACGTTCAATGAGCCGAATCTGTACGCGGTTCTGGCCTACGGAGGCGGAGGCTTTCCTCCCGGAGAGAACAATCCCGTGACCGTGCGCAGGGTCCTGTCGGTGATGGCGGGCTGCCACATCCGGGCTTATCAGAAGATTCACCGGATGCGGGAGCGGATGGGCTACACGGATACAAAAGTCGGCACCGGCCTTCATATGCGCGCATTTGCGCCTCTCGATCCCTTAAGCGTGGTTCAGGCGAAGAAGGCGGACATCACGCGGTATCTGTTTCAGACTGCCGCGGCAAAGGCCTTTTTGAACGGCGAGTTTTCTCCCGCCATCGAAAACCTGGGCGGCTTTAAGAAAGGCTGCTACTGCGATTATGCCGGCGTCGTGTATTTTACGAGAGATCATGTGAAGCTGCAGGGAGGGACCACGACGAGAGCGGATGATCCGAAGAGCGACACAGGTCTCGAGATTTATCCGCAGGGCCTCGAAGACGTCTCGCGGGAACTCTGGGAGATCTGCGGGAAGCCGGTGTGGATCCTGGCGAACGGGGTCTGCGACAGGGATGACAGCTTCAGATGCCTGTGGCTGTATGACCAGCTGGCGGTACTCGCCCGCGCGAGAATACCGGTGAAGAGATATTACTACTGGTCCTTTGCCGACTCCTTTGAATGGCTGGACGGGGAGAGCGCCCGCTGCGGTCTGGTTGGGGTCGACTATGAGACGCAGCGCAGGACTGTCAAGCAGAGCGGTCATTTCTACAGGGAAATGATCCGGTGCCGCGGAGTCTCGGCTGACATGGCCGCGCGCTATGTCAGGGGCAGGCAGTATCATACCTGAAAACAGTGAAGAATGGAACTTACGATAACAGAGAGGTGTCCAATGGGAAATAAGTATGAATTTACAAAAATGGATCAGTATTACTTCGGACATGCGACGCATTATGATCTCTATCAGAAGCTGGGCGCGCATCCGACTGTAATTGACGGACAGGAGGGCACCTATTTTGCTGTGTGGGCGCCGAATGCGAAGAGTGTGTCCGTGGTCGGGGATTTCAACGGCTGGAATCCGGAAGCCGACGTGATCGGGGAGAAGGACGAGATCGGCGTCTGGCAGACCTTTATACCCGGCGTAAAACCGGGCGCTCTGTACAAGTACTATATCATCGGGGCTCTGGACCAGGTGATTTACAAGGCGGATCCCTTCGGCAACCAGATGGAACTCCGTCCGGGGACGGCGTCGGTGGTGGCCGATCTCGCCTCCGTCAAATGGACGGACGGCGTCTGGATGAAGAACCGGAATACATTTAATCCGGACAAAGATCCCATGATCATTTATGAATGCCATATCGGCTCCTGGATGAAGCATCCGGAGTGCGACGGGCGCGTGGAGGGCTATTACACCTACCGCGAGTTCGCCGAGCGCTGCGCGGACTATATGAAGGACATGGGCTACACCCACATCGAGCTGATGGGCATCGCCGAGCACCCCTTCGACGGCTCCTGGGGCTACCAGGTCACGGGGTATTTCGCTCCGACATCCCGCTACGGGACACCGGAGGACTTTGCCTACATGGTCAATTATTTCCACAAGAAGGGCATCGGCGTGATCCTTGACTGGGTGCCGGCGCATTTCCCCAAGGACGAGTGCGGCCTGGCCGAATTCGACGGCTACGCGCTGTACGAGCATGCCGACCCGAGACAGGGCGAGCATCCGGAGTGGGGGACGAAGATCTTCAACTACGGCCGCCCGGAGGTCAAGAATTTCCTTCTGGCCAACGCGCTGTTCTGGGTGGAATACATGCATGTGGACGGAATCCGCGTCGACGCGGTCGCTTCCATGCTCTATCTGGACTACGGCAAGAAGGACGGCGAGTGGGTCGCCAATAAGTACGGCGAAAACAAGAACCTCGATGCCATTGAGTTCTTCAAGCATCTGAATACCCTGATCCGCGGCAGGAATCCGGGCGTCGTCACGATCGCCGAGGAGTCCACGGCGTGGCCCAAGGTCACCGGAGACGTGGAGAAAGAGAACGGCCTCGGCTTCACGATGAAGTGGAACATGGGCTGGATGAACGACTTCCTGGAGTACATGAAGCTGGATCCGCTCTTCCGGAAGGGCAATCACTACAAGATGACGTTTTCCACTTCGTATGCCTACAGCGAGCGCTATGTCCTCGTGCTGTCCCACGACGAAGTCGTCCATCTCAAGTGCTCCATGTGGAGCAAGATGCCGGGCATCTATGAGGACAAGTTCTCCAACCTGAAGGCGGGCTATACGTATATGGCCGGCCATCCGGGCAAAAAACTCCTCTTCATGGGGCAGGAGTTCGGACAGCAGCGCGAATGGAGCGAGGAGAGGGAACTGGACTGGTTCCTTCTGGCCACGCCTCTCAACAAGCAGCTGCAGGATTATGTGAAGGAGCTGTGGAAGCTGGTCCGGAAGTATCCGGCCCTCTACGCATCCGATTATGATCCGGCCGGATTTGAGTGGATCAATGCGGATGACGCGGACCGCAGCATTTACAGCTTCGTCAGGAAGAGCCCGGACGGAAAGAACAACCTCCTCTTCGTGCTCAACATGACGCCGATGCCGCGGGAGGATTACCGCGTCGGCTGCTTCGAAGGAGGCAGCTACAGGCTGATCCTGAATTCGATGGATCCGAAGTTCGGAGGGAACGGTCCGATTACGAAGAAGACATACAAGGCGGACAAGGCCGAGTGCGACGGCAAGCCGTACAGCTTCGGTTTTGCGCTTCCGGCGTACGGCGCATGCGTCTTTGTCTATGATGAGGACAAGCCTGAGAAGAAGGCAAAGACCGCGGCCAAAAAGAAAACGACGAAGGCGAAGAAAGCCTGACCTTTTCAGCCAGTCTATGAGCAGCTCCCGCCCTGGCGGGAGCCTGTTTTATCTTATAGGAAATGCGGAGCAATTTCCTATAAGATAAAAAGCCCTCCGGGCGGGATGCGACTGGTGCGCAGATGAAATTTGCAGGCCCTTGCCTGCGC
>CACXFM010000137.1 GCA_902766955.1 uncultured Lachnospiraceae bacterium
CGTCAATGCCGGTGCGTGCCCATGCCGGATATGAGGAGGTGTATGATGAGAAAACGATTACAGAGTGTGCTTTTCGCAGCCGCATTCCTGCTGATCTCCGTTCTGATGACGGCGGTCGGTGTGTTTGCGGGAGGCGGCAGCTCGCAGACCCTGGGCAAGTGCGGAAAAAATGCAGAAGCCGTCATGATCCCCTACGGCGGAGGCGTCAACGTCCTCCAGATTCTCGGAGAGGGCGCCATGTACAATTTCGCCAGCGGAGGCACGGACGCTCCCTGGTACGGAAAGAGCTTCGTTGCGGTACAGTTTGAGGAAGGCATTACGACGGTCGGCGCCAACGCCTTCAACAAAGGCGTCAAAAGAGTCTATCTGCCAAGTACTGTAACAAAAGTCGGTGACGATGCCTTCTCCAAAGCGACAACCATCGAAACAGTCTACTACGGTGACATGCGCACAAAATGGAATGCACTGAAAAGCAAACATAATGTGCTCAAAAACAAACCGCTCTTTGAATGCAAGAACCTGAAAATCCTTGTCCAGCCGCCCAGAACATATGACCTCCGGAACGGCAGTATATCTCTCTCGGAATGGGCCTTCGGCATGCTCTCGAGATCCCTCGGGGCAGCTGCCCAGCAAGGCGGCATTGTGCTGGAATCTACGACTTCCACCAAAACAAGATATGACCTGGACTGGAACGGCGTCTATGATCTCCAGTTGGAGAGATTCTCCGAGGGCGGCGTCCTGAGCGGCCTGCCCGAAACTTCGATCGCCGACAAGACACTGAAAATCAACGACCTCTGGGTCCGCAATTCTCTCTTATTCTCCAGACTGCAGTTTGCATCCGAGATGCATTTTCAGCTGAATATGAAGCCGAAGATCGATATCAATACGGCGACGGTAAAAGGTCAGCTCAGTCCGGTCGACTACACGGGAACAAAAACGTCTCCGAAGATCTCCCTCTGGCGGAACTCCCTGAAGCTGCAGCCGGAAGAGGATTATGTCATGCTGGGCTACGACAACATAGACCCCGGAATGGCCACCTTATATATCTACGGCATCAATAAATACACAGGCTCCATGGTTCTCAACTATGAAATCACGAAATCGGACATCGGCTGGCCCAAGCTGAGCGGCATGAAGTTCACGTATGAGTATACCGGCAGTGCCATCAAGCCGAATCCGAAGCTTGTCTATGAAGACTTCCAGCTGGAGAAAGGCAAACACTATAAGCTGGCCTATAAAAACAACACCGACGCGGGCACGGCCACCCTGACGGTCTACGGCCTCGGCGGGTACACGGGTTACCGTACCGTCAACTATGATATCACACCGAAAGTGATCACACCGTCTGTGTCCTTCAGTGAAACCGAGATCGAATACGACGGCGCCGGACACACTCCGGAGCTCGTGGTCAAGGACGGCTCCAAGGTGATCAGCGCGTCCAGCTACACAGTGACGGGCGATTATAAAAACAAGATCAAAGTCGGCAGATATACGGCAAAAGCAACGCTTAAGAACAATTACATAGGGTCGGGAAGTGCGGCGTACAAAATTCTTCCTCCGCACACATATATCACCAGCGTGACGGGAATGTCATCCACGTCCTTCGTCGTAAACTGGAAACAGGTCACCGCACAGACGAAAGGCTACCAGGTCCAGATCGCCACGGACAAAAACTTCACCAAAGACGCAAAGATGGTCCGGATCACGGATAAGCTGAAGACTTCTTACAAGTTTACGGGACTGAAGCAGGACACAGTCTATTACATAAGAGTCCGGACATATCTCTACAAGGATTCGACATACTACAATTCCAAATGGTCAGCGGTCAAGAACGTCAAGACAAATGCTGCCAAGGGATAACCGCACAAATTCAGACCAGAATCCCGCTAAAATCAGGAAGCCTGCCGCACTTGAGCGATTCATGCGGCAGGCTCTCTCTTTGACCAAGAACGCCTCGGCGTTCTTGCCGCTGCACAGTTCCGGACTGTCACTTCTGTATGGATTCGGAGGCCAAAAGTATCTTTTGCAGCACAATTCCCCGAATTTCCGCATTTGAATGGCAGGAACCCCAAAAATAGGATACAATTGAGACCAAAACAGAGGAGGTAAGAAAAGAAATACATGGAAAGAAAAATCATTCAGGTAGAGGATAAAGTCCCTATTAAGATGCTGATCCCGCTCAGTATCCAGCACATGGTGGCCATGTTCGGCGCGAGCGTTCTGGTTCCGTTCCTGTTCGGAATCAATCCCGCCATCGTTCTCTTTATGAACGGCATGGGAACACTTCTTTTTATTGTCCTCACAAAGGCCAAGGCACCCGCCTATCTGGGCTCCAGTTTCGCGTTTCTGGCGCCCGCAGGCATCGTGATCAGTCAGATGGGCTACGAATACGCGCAGGGCGGTTTCGTCGTCGTCGGTTTTCTCGGATGCGTGCTTGCTTTTATTATCTATAAATTCGGTTCTTCCTGGATCGATGTGGTGCTTCCGCCCGCAGCCATGGGCCCGGTCGTGGCCCTGATCGGACTGGAGCTCTCAGGGAGCGCCGCCAGCACGGCAGGCCTTCTGGATGCGGAAATCTCACCAAAAAACATCATCGTGTTCCTGGTCACGCTGGGTGTCGCGATCTTCGGCAACATTCTGTTCCGCGGCTTCTTTGCGGTCATTCCGATCCTGATTGCCGTCATCTGCGGATATGCCGCCGCGGTCTGCTGCGGCATGGTGGATTTCGCCGCAGTGGCATCTGCACCCTGGTTTGCCATGCCGCATTTCCAGATGGCCAAATTTGATCTCAATGCGATCCTGATCATCATGCCGGTCATCCTGGTCATCGTATCGGAACACATCGGCCACCAGGTCGTGACAAGTAAAATCATCGGTAGAGACCTTCTGAAGGATCCCGGACTGCACCGCTCGCTTCTCGGCGACAATCTTTCGACCATGATCTCCGGCCTGATCGGCTCGGTTCCGACCACCACTTACGGAGAAAATATCGGCGTCATGGCCGTGACAAAAGTTTACAGCGTGCGCGTCATCGCCGGCGCGGCCGTGCTTTCCATCATCTGCTCCTTTGTCGGCAAGCTGTCGGCATTGATCCAGACGATCCCGGGCCCCGTGATCGGCGGCATCTCCTTCCTGCTTTACGGCATGATCGGCGTCTCCGGTATCCGCGTCCTGGTCGATGCAAGAGTAGACTACGCCCGTTCCCGCAATCTGATTCTGACCGCCGTGGTTTTCGTCACCGGTCTTTCAGGGATCGCCGTACAGCTCGGGGATGTGCGCCTCACAGGCATGGTGCTGGCAACAATCGTAGCCATGCTGCTGAGCCTCGTCTTCCATCTTCTGGACAAGTTCAACCTGACAAATGACAGAGATGAATAATGCAGAATAATATTAGGAGCTGCCGCAATCGAAGCGGCAGCTCCTTAAAATTCTTCTTTATGCTGCGGCAGCCAGCTCTTCCTCTTCTTCGGTAAGCGCCTCTGTAAGTGCCGCATTCGCATCCTTAATAAACTCCCGCACTCCGCTTCCCGCCCTGAACACATGATTGTCCGGATTCTCCGCAATTTCCTTCAGCCTCGCGTAGATAGGAAACTCCTTCTCAAGATGATCATAAACGCTGCTTCTGAAAGTCAGCAGATACTGCGGCGAACCGCCTTCTTCACCGGGCATACTCATCTGCGTCAGCACTTCTTCGCTTAAGAGGATGTTGGCGAGCTCGTAAGCCAGTTCTTTTCGATCTTCGTCAATTTCTGCGCTGATCCCCACCAGATCCGTATAAAACACCGGTATATTTTTCCTGGCATCGTAGGAAAAAAGACGTATGTCCATCTGTCCGGCGGCATCTCCCATCAGCGCCATGGACTCGGAATAACCGATATAGGCACGGCCCTTTCCATCGGCAAACCACTCCGGCAGGAAAGCTCTTTTATCTTTATTCTCGGTCAGGTAACGGGCCAGCCCCTCTCCGCTCATTTTCCTCAGTTCCCGGAGCTTCTCCACCGCCTCCGCGGAGAGATCGGATACATCAGGCAAAGTTCCGTAATCCGGTACTTCTGCTGTTCATCCGTCAGTACATCCAGATATTTCCGGGGTTTATTTAACGGATCAGCCAGAAGTCCTTCATTCTCGCCCGGAATCACCGATCCCCCTTTTCTGTCCCCGAGAACACGATAAAGCCCCTCGATATCCGTCACACCGGCCAGTTTCTCGTCCCCTTTTCCGCAAACGACGTCAGGTAGGTGCTTTCGAATACAAATACGTCGATTCCCTCCACGGGGTCGGAGTGATAACAGTTCCAGTCTGTAAAATGAAGCTCTACGTCCGGATGCCTCTGACCCCACGAATCACGGACAGCCTCCTGAAATCCTTCCGGATCCGCGAGATAGGGGAACAGAGCCACGATCCTCTGACTGTGCTTCCGCGCAGCAGGCAAATCCGCTCACGGCCCAGACAGACAGAAGTAAAACAGCCAGATATGTGATCCGCCTTCGGCATATAACTTTCTTAAGCATCGATGTCCTCCATTAAAAGTCTACGCTATGATGCTGTCTTCTGTCCTTCCCCATACTCTTGTCAGATCTCAAAAATCATCTGAGTAATCGGGCTCTCCGGCATCGATTTGTTTGCTTGTATAATCGATCGTTGTCGATATTTCATAATTATCGGCTGACATACTCATATTTATATATGTTCTGTCCAATGCATACCAGGTCCAGTATTCCAGATATCCATAATTCAACGCGTCACCCTTTTTCGAAGCATAATAATCCTTCTTACTGTCATCCTGCCACATTTCCTCATCAAACAGCGGTTCCCCGTATTTCTTTGTAATTGCTTTTTTTACATCCTCATAATCGTCGATATACAAGGTCTCATTGCTGTGTTTTTCACTCAGTATATATCTTGTCCTGTACAGACCTTCATCGCAGAAGTAATAAGCCAGAACGGCATCTTTTCCTGCCGCAGTCACATTATAAGCAATGTAGTGTGTGTCCGTCGCGGGTATGTCAGCTTTATATTCCGGCTCTCCTTCTTCTCTTATCACATCCTCTTCCGGATCTCCCCATCTGAACTTCTTAAAATCGAACTCAGTGTCTTTCACAACGTCTGTCGACTTCTTCCAAAACGAATCGTTATCTTCCTCTGCTTCGGTGTATTCCTCTGCTTCGGTGTATTCCTCTGCTTCGGTGTATTCCTCTGCTTCGGTGTATTCCTCCGCTTCGGTGTTCTCCTCCGCTTCGGTGTATTCCTCCGCTTCGCTGTACTCCTCTGCTGCCGCTTCCGCTTCTGCTGCCGCTTCTTCGGCAACCTGCCCTTCGGACTTGCCGAACTGGCAGTCATTGTTGCCGGACTGCGGCGTCCACATCTCGAGCATGTTGACCGGGTCATTGTAGTCTGCAAGCC
>CACXFM010000138.1 GCA_902766955.1 uncultured Lachnospiraceae bacterium
GGAAAGCGCTCCCTTATACGAATTGAGAACGGTTTAGAATGAGTTCCCGGGACGGACCGGCCGTTTCAGAAAAAATCTTAACTGTCTGAGCTCACATCAGGTATCCCTGTCCTTAAGTTTCATGCGAGTTTAAGATTTTTTCTGAGCTTTTAGGCCGGTCCGTCCCGGGTTACTCATTCTTACCGTTCGAACTCTGAGTATAAGGGAGCGCTTTCCGCGCACGGGGGAGTACACCTACAATTCCCCTCCCGTTCGAATCCTGAGTATAAGGGAGCGCTTTCCGCGCACGGGGGAGTACACCTGCAATTCCCCTCCCGTTCGAACTCTGAGTATAAGGGAGCGCTTTCCGCGCACGGGAGAGTCCCCCTGCAATTCCTTTCACTGCTTCAGAACCGGCACCGGCTTCTCAAGAATCCCCATGAATTCCTCCCCGGTAATCGTCTCGTTCTCATAAAGGAACTTCGCCAGCTCGTGCAGCTTAATCTCGTTGTCCTTCAGAATCTTCAGAGCCTTGTCATGCTGCTCCTGCACCACCCTGATAACAATATCGTCGATATTCTTTGCCGTCTCGGGCGCACAGGCAAGGGAGCTGTCGCCGCCCAGATAGACGTTTGTCTGTGTCTCCAGCGCAACCATGCCGAACTCATCCGCCATGCCGAACCTGGTCACCATGGATCTCGCCAGCTTCGTGGCCTGCTCGATATCATTGGAGGCGCCCGTCGTAATCGATCCGAAGATCAGCTCTTCAGCACACCTGCCGCCCGTAAATGTGGCGATCTTGTCCAGGATCTCATCTTTGGACATCAGATATTTATCACCTTCATCCACCTGCAGCGTATAGCCCAGTGCGCCGGATGTGCGGGGAATAATCGTGATCTTCTGTACGGGTGCCGAATTATTCTGCTTGGCGGCAACCAGCGCGTGACCGATCTCGTGATAAGCGACGATCAGCTTCTCCTTCTCAGAGAGAACGCGGCTCTTTTTCTGATATCCCGCGATTACGACCTCGATGCTTTCCATCAGGTCTTCCTGAATCACAAACCGCCTGCCTTCGCGGACCGCCCGGAGCGCCGCCTCATTGACGATATTGGCCAGTTCGGCGCCTGACGCACCTGCGGCGGTCTTGGCCACCGCCTCGAAGTCCACATTGTCGGACAGCTTGACCTTCTGCCCGTGCACCTTCAGGATGTCGATACGTCCCTGCAGATCGGGGAGCTCCACGGGGATTCTTCTGTCGAATCTGCCCGGGCGGAGCAGCGCCGGATCAAGAACATCCGGTCTGTTCGTGGCGGCCAGAATGATCACGCCCTTGGAACCCTCGAAGCCGTCCATCTCCGTCAGAAGCTGGTTCAGGGTCTGCTCCCGCTCGTCGTTGGTGGAGATGGCGCCTCCGTCTCTCTTTTTGCCGATGGTATCAATCTCATCGATGAAGACGATGCAGGGGGCGTTTTTCTCGGCCTGATTAAACAGATCCCTGACTTTGGAGGCGCCCATACCGACAAACATCTCCACAAATTCCGAACCCGCGATGGAGAAGAAGGGGACTCCCGCTTCTCCGGCCACGGCTTTGGCCAGCAGGGTCTTGCCCGTGCCGGGAGGTCCCACGAGAAGCGCCCCCTTGGGGCAGCTGGCTCCGATGTCCGCATACTTCTGCGGATCCTTCAGATACAGCACAAGCTCCTGCAGGAGCTGTTTTGCCTCTTCCTCACCGGCCACATCCCGGAACTGGATGCTGGTCGTGGAGGGAACGTAGACCTTGGCGTTGCTCTTTCCGAACGACAGCATCGGGTTGCCGCCGCCGAACCCGTCTCCCATTTTGGAAATCAGGCGCCTCGAGATAAACACCCCTATGCCGTAGAAGAGAGCCAGCGGAAGCACCCACCCGAAAATAAAGTTTTCCAGGGGACTTGCCTCACTCGTCACTTTGGTGAATTTTGCTCCGGATGCCTTCAGTTCTTTGATCAGATCGGGGTCATCCACCGTAGCGGTCTTATAATAAACCGGCGGCTGGCTCCTGTCGGTAAAGATAATCTCATTCTTCCGGATTTCGGCGGCAACGATCTGTTTGCCGTCCACCATGGAGAGGAACGTGCTGTAATCGACCTCCCTCACGTTCATATTCTTAATGCCCGGGAGCACGATCATATTAAGAATAATCATTGCGATGACAACGACAATGATATAGACATAAATCGGTTTCCGGTTCGGCTGCTTTACATTCTTCATCTTATCCATTGCCTCCTTCAAGCAGCCTGCAGTTTTTACTGCTGCCGCTCATGGATTTAATATTCAGCACAGCTGCCCCGGATGTCAAGCATCCGGGGCAACTTCATGGAAATTTCAGTTTTTATACATTGACAGTTTATTCCGTGATCATGCGGAGTTTTCATCCGACTGCTTCGGGATCTTCCACGATTTCACCGTTATTGACCACTTCCGTCTCTCCGGGGTCCGCCTGCGCGTCGGTCCCGCCGTTTCCGGCATCGGTCCCGGCATCAGTTCCGCCCGTTCCCGCATCGGTCCCGGTGTTTCCGGCATCGGTCCCGCCGTCCACCGTATCGGTCCCGGTGTTTCCGGCATCGGTTCCGCCGTCCACCGTATCGGTTCCGCCCGTTCCGGCATCAGTTCCGGCGTTCCCGGTGTCAGTTCCGTCATTCCCGGTGTCGGTTCCGCCGTTTCCGGTATCAGTTCCGCCAGTCCCGCCGTTCCCGGTATCTGTTCCGGTGTCAGCCGTCTGGTCCGTTCCTCCTTCTCCGGTTCCCCCGCCGTTATCCTCCGCGGTATTCACTTCCTGATCATCGGCAGTATTGTCACCGCCGGAAGCATTCGAAGGCACGGCTGCGGCGGTCGGGAGCGGTTCATCATAATCCTCCAGTCCCAGCTGTCTCCTCGTGATATGAATTTCAATTTCCTCGGTACTGACATCCTGCCCTGTCGAATCTTTGTAAATCAGATACCCGGATCCGTACGTATTCTCCACGCAGACCCTGACCTCGTCCAGACTGCCGAACGGGAAATCATGAACCACGACGGAATCGTCCGGGAAGGTAAAGCGCACGCGGTATACCGGTGTGTTCCCGTTTGCCTGCGCCGCCTGTTCCGCTTCCGTGGTGTTATAATACAGGACCGCTTTTTCTCCGTCTTTCACGGGTTCGCTGTAGGAAATCAGGCTGTCCTGATAGTCCATGTCGTCCGTCCTTACTTCGATTCCAACGATGTCCATGCCGGTCCCGTTCTCGATACAGATCCTCGCCGTATCGGCGGCATCCGACTTCTCTCCGATCACCCGCAGGCCCTGATCCGGGTCAGGCGTCGGTGTGGGAGTCGGCGTCGGTGTGGGTGTGGGAGTCGGCGTCGGTGTGGCCGTCGGAACGGCTTCCGGCGTCTCGACGGGGATCGGCGTGCCCGAAATCTCCACCGCCGGGATTTCGGTCAGCCTTATATCTCTCTTCTCTTCCGCAGCCGGGGTGGGCGAAACCGTCACGGACTCAGCCTGGGAAACCGCAATGTTGACGCTTCCCGAAGAGCAGCCCGCAAGCCCCGCGGCAGCAGCTACAGCACAGATGATCATCATTGTCTTTTTCATTTTTAACTCTCCGCTTTGAATCCGGCATGACTGTTACTTTCATTTTAGCTTTACATAACTCGCGAGTCAATAACCGGAGATTTCCTTTTGATATAAAAAAGAGACCGCACACTGCAGGAAACATAATCTTCCTGTGTGTACAGTCTCATCATATTTCATATTTGCGAAAAAACTGTGATGACCTTACGCCTGATCAGGATGTGTGCCGGCCCAGAGTTTCTTCGCGTACGGAGCCCACTCTTCCGCGTAGTGCTCGCATTTTCCGCAGAGATGTTCGACCGGCTCCGGCTCTGTCATATCCGTGCTGTGCGCGCCGGATGCGTTCACCATTGCGCGGAGCCTCTCGGGATTCTCGAGCATCGGGCAGGGCTGCAGCAGGTTCTTGTTGAACGGCTGATTCGCCTGATACTGTCTGAAAAGCGGCTGCTGCAGGCATTCCAGCAGGCTCTTTTCCTTGATATTGGCACCCGAATAGTGGACGAACACGCAGGGTTCCACGTCGCCGTTCGGATTAATATGGCAGTAATACTTGCCGCCGGCGATGCATCCGCTGACGAATTCGCCGTCGTTCTGGAAGTCCATCAGGAAGATCGGCTTGCCGTTTTCCCAGTCGCGGACTTCGCGGATCCTGTGATACATATACTCTCTCTGCTCAGGTGTCGGCACCAGATCCATGGTCGCATCCATGCCGACCGGCATGAAGTGGAAGTACCAGGAGAAGGCCACGCCCTTGTCAATCAGGAAGTCATAGAACTCGTCGGATGTAACGGCCTTATAGTTCTGGCTTGTGTAGCAGATCGATGTGCCGTAGACAAGACCGTTCTTTCTGAGCAGGTCCATGGCGTCCATGACCTTCTGAAAGACACCGCTTCCGCGGCGGTCGTCCGTCGCTCCCTCAAAGCCCTCGATGGACATGGACAGAATGATATTCTTGCATCTTCTCATGTCGTCGCAGAACTGCTGGTCAACAAGTGTTCCGTTCGTGAACAGCATGAAGCCGCAGTCGGAATGCTCCGAAGCGAGACGGATGATATCTTTTTTGCGGACCATCGGCTCGCCGCCGGTCATGATATAGGCATGAATGCCGAGTTCCTTGCCCTCCGTGACGATCTTGTTCATGTCGTCATAGGAGAGGTTCAGCTGGCGGCTGTACTCCGAAGCCCAGCAGCCCTTGCAGTGCAGGTTGCATGCCGACGTGGGATCAAAAAGAATGATCCAGGGGCACTGCATACCCAGTCTCTTGGCGGTCTTTCTGGTCTCGCGGTATCCGTAGAAGGCGCCTTCAAATCCGATCGACAGGAAAAGGCCCCTGATGAATTCGACATCGGCATGCTCCAGAAGATTATTGAAAAAGCGGGTCCACTTTCCGTCTTTTCCGAATGCCGAGCGAAGCTTGTCGTATGCCGCATCCGGCCAGCCGTCGCCCAGAATCTTCTGCATGGCGTTGATGACCTCGACATAACCTTCCGTGCGGTTTTCAACCGCTTTTTTCCCGACAGTATCAAGAGCAATTTCAAAAGCCTTACGCTGAGCCGCGTGTATGACTTTGTTTGTCATGTTACCTTTCCCCCTGCTGTTATTCTAAACTAAAAAAACTACTGGGTAGCAGTATATCCCACTTCAAAATAAAAGTAACCACTTTTTTTGCCCCATGGATACAAAAATGATAAATTGTTCCGTTTCCGGGAGCGCCTGGGCGCCCGAACTTGCACATTTTCTTCTGATCCGCTAAGATAAGTCCAGCAAAATCCGCTGCTATAAAAAATGCAAGAAAAGAAAGGCATGAATCCTATGAGCTCAACTCCCGGCATTCTGTTCCTCGATCTCGACGACACCCTTCTCAATGCCCGAAAGGAAGTCACAAGAGAAAACGACAAGGCGCTTCGCGAAGCCTCAGCGCAGGGCCACCGCATCGTCATCACCACCGGGCGTCCGCTGGCAGCCACGATCCCGCTGGCCAGACAGCTCCGTCTCTACGCCCCCGGCTGCTGCATCGTCGCCTTCAACGGCGCCCTGATCTGGGACTGCGGCGAGGAAAAGGCCATCTTCCACGATGCCCTCGCGAGAGATGACATGCTTTATCTCTACAGGGAGGCGCGCAAGGCCGGGATCCACGTCCAGGTATATGATATGGAACACGTGCTGTCCGACAGGGACTGCCATGAGCTCCGCGCCTACAGCAAACGGATCGGGATCGAGGCCGTCGTGGATCCGGATCTGCCGGAGAGCCTGACAGGCGACACGACCAAAGTCCTCTTCATTGACGAGCACAATTTTGAGCGTCTGGATGCATTCAGGCAGGCCTGCCAGGAATGGGCCGGAGACCGCCTGTCTCTCTTCTTCTCAAACAGCGCACTTCTCGAATGTGTGAACGCCGGCATTTCCAAGGGCTCGGCTGTCCGCTTCATGGCAGACTATTACGGCGTCCCGATCGAACGGACGGTCGCTGCCGGAGACCAGGAAAATGACATTCCCATGATCCTGGCCGCAGGAACGGGCTGTGCCATGAAGAACGCAATTCCCACCGTCAAAGAGGCGGCGGACTATGTCACGGAAAATGACTGCGAAAACAGCGGTGTCGCGGAGATTATCCGGAAATTCCTGCTTGACCGGTGAGGAGGCCTCTCTTCATCCGCGTAAAAGCAGAAGGCTGTCAAAAAGGACCGGTGAGTTGATCATAACCCACCGGTCCTTCATTTCTTATCAGGCTGTGTTTTTTAAGCCGCCTCTTCCTCAGCAGCAGAACACTCCGCCGCCGCACAAATTGCAGCACAGATTCAGCGCCACCATCGACAGGCACCAGCCGGTAGCCGACGGCATGGATCCGAATGTCTGGTAAGTCTCTCCTCTGTTCTGGTACCAGGTACCTCCGCTCTGCATCTGCTGCAGAAGCTGGCTGTACTCCCTGTTGTCCGGTTCCATATCGGAGGCGCGCTTTGCGTAATTCAGGCCGTCCACATTATTGCCCAGTCCCTGGCTTGCGATTGCGGCATAATAATACCAGCGGGCGTTCCGGGCGCTCTCCTGCACCTGCATCAGTGCCGTCAGGGCTTCGCGGTAATGCCCGTTGCTGATATAGTTTCTCGCGGCCGTCAATTCGATGGATTCTTCCTGCTGGCGCCTCTCTCTCGAATAATTCGCCCACTGATTAAAGAACTCATCAAATCCGGCGAATCCGCCGTAATCCTGGTAGCCGTAGCCCTGCGAGGACGAATAGCCGCTGCTCTGGTTTCCGTAAGGAGCACCGTAGGCGCTGGACCCCCTCGCTCTTGCATCCACAATCTGGCGGTACGCCTCCTGAATCTCCTTGAACTTCTGTTCGGCCAGCTCGGGCTGGTCGATATTGGCATCAGGATGCCACTTCTTGCTCATTTCACGGTATGCTCTCTTTAGTTCGTCATCCGTGCAGTTTTCATCCACGCCGAGAACTTTATAGGGATCTGCTATCATCTGCTTCCTTCTTCCGTTTTAATTCAGCGTATTTCATCCATACGCCAGAGTATATGATATTTCTGAGGATGTCAATGTCCTGCACAATCGGAAGCTTCTCAAACTGCTTTGCGCATTCCGCCATCATCATGGTCAGCACATTTTCCGCGGTCGCATCAAAATCCACATTGTCCGCATAGGGCTCCCACGGATTATAGCGTCCTTTTTTTACGTCCTTTTCCAGATCCTCGTAAGCATCCATCAGATAGACAAACTTGCCGAGGTAAAAACCCATCTTTCTCAGTTCCGGGGACCACTCGTCCTCCTGCATCACGAAAATCTCTCCCAGCGCCGTGCCGGACAGCCCGGCGACCCTGTCCAGATCGTAGACTCTCTTTTTTTCGAATGAGGAAAGTGAATCGATGTATGCCCTGCAGGCCTCCGCCTGCCGGGGCCATTCCGCGGAAATCTTTCCGACCGGCTTCTTAAGCGCCCGCGCTGCCGCCTGGGCCCTCAGGCTGTGTTCGTCCTCCGCATCATCAAGAAACTTATAATATGCAAAAAGCAGCCCCATGTCCGCCGTATAATCCGTAATCCGGTTATAGACCATGTGCTGCTTCCTCGCGGGATGCACGAGACAGATTCTGTCTTCCTCCGTCAGCGGAGTCTCATAGAGTCCGTTGAGGAGAATGTCGACAAACGCCATATCATACGGAAGGACCGCCTGCCCCCTGAGTCCGCAGCGCCGCTTCAGAGACCTGCACAACCCGCAGTAGAAGCTCTTATAGCGCCGGGCGTCCTTCATTTTCAGTTCACTTTCATTGACAGTCACATAGCCAAACACTTAAAAAAGCCCCTCCCGTACAGCAGCGCCATGCCGTTCAGACAGTCTTGTCAAACTGTGTCCGGCATTTCGGACATGTGATCATGATATGTCCCTTTCCCTTCGGGACGCGCACATTCTGACCGCAGCCCGGGCATTTGAAATATCTGTATTCTCTCCGTTCGTTAAAACGTCTCTTCTGCACTCTGGCTGACCGGAACAGCCGGTTCTTCTTGTCCAGAAACCACTCGTTCTCTCTTCTGCGGGCCTCATAATTTCTGGACAGCATCCGGTAGTAGCTGTAGATGAGCGCCGCGAAACCCAGGAGACTGAATAATCCGATCCGCGTAATGAGAGCCAGCACCAGAAGAACAAGAACCGCCCCCAGAAGAAAGCGGGAAAATGAATCGCCTCCGTACCTGCCGGCCATAAACTGTCTGGTCTTTTCATTCAGCTTATCCATAAAACTTCTCATATCTTTGCACCTCCGGCCGGGCTTTTTTATGCGGCCCATCGGTATGAACCGTCGCCGCCCCGCCAATCGCTTTTATATGATAATACAACCGGACACCCCATTACAAGGACTGTCCGGTTGTCTTCATAAAAATTTAAGTAATCGAAAAGCCGCTCTCAGACGGTCGTTCTGACAGCCGTTTTCAGCGCGATCTCCATCATTTCGTGGAAGCTGTCCTGTCTCTCTTCCGCGGACAGCGCCTCGCCCGTGAAAATATGATCCGAAATCGTGAGGATCGAGAGCGCCTTCTTTCCGTGAATCGCAGCCTGCATATAGAGGCCAGCGGTCTCCATTTCCAGCGCGAGGTGGCCGGTCGCTTTCGCCTTGTCGTTGATCTCCGCATTCGGGTTCGGATAATAGAAGAAATCCGAAGTATACACATTGCCCACGTCGGCTTTTACGCCCAGTTCCTTTGCCGCCTCGACGGCTGCCGCGAGCATGCCGTAGTCGGCTGTGGGGGCCAGGAAGCCCGGCAGGTCAACGGCATCCTGGAATCCGGTATTCGAAGAGGCGCCCATGGCAATCACGACGTCTCTCACATGGACGTCTTCTCTGAGGCCGCCTGCCGATCCCACGCGGATCACGGCTTCCACTCCGAAGAAGCGGAACAGTTCCGTCAGATAGAGGCCGATGGACGGAATCCCCATGCCGGATCCCATCACGGACACTTCCTTACCCTCATAAGTGCCCGTATATGCCAGCATATTGCGGACATCATTGACGAGCACCGGATTTTCCAGATAATGTTCCGCGATATATTTCGCGCGGAGCGGATCTCCCGGCATCAGGACGCACTTGGCAAAATGAGTTCCTTCTTTCAGTTCGATACAGGCGGATGGTGAAGATGTCATCATAATTATTTCTCCCTTTTCATATGACAATGCCGCTTCCTGCGCGGCAGCAGCTGCTTACGCAAATAGTTTCGCAAGATTTACGTCGAACGGCGGATATACGATCCCCCGGTCCGTCACGATCGCAGTGACCAGTTCGTGATCCGTGACGTCAAAGGACGGATTATAGCACTTGACGCCTTCCGGAGCCATCGGCTCTTTATACCACATGCTTCTCACCTCATCGGGATCACGGAGCTCGATCCTGATATCATTCCCCGTCGGGCAGTTCATGTCGATCGTCGAAGTCGGTCCCAGCGTATAGAACGGGATGCCGTAATGCCTGGCCAGTATGGCCACTCCCGAAGTGCCGATCTTGTTGGCAAAATCCCCGTTTGCCGCGATCCGGTCGCATCCCACGAAGCAGGCCTGTACCCAGCCGTTCTTCATCACCATGGACGCCATGTTGTCGCAGATCAGCGTCACGTCGACTCCCGCGCGGAAAAGCTCGAAAGAGGTCAGGCGGGCGCCCTGCAGAAGAGGCCTGGTCTCGTCCGCAAAGACTTTGAAATCAATCCCCCGCTCCTTTCCGAGGAGCACCGGTCCGATCGAGGTTCCGTACCTGGATGTCGCAAGCGGTCCCGCATTGCAGTGAGTCAGGATGCCGTCACCCGGTTTGACGAGCGTGAGCCCGTATTCCGATATGCGGGTGCACATCTCGATGTCTTCTTTATGAATGGCAAACGCTTCGCCGCGGAGCAGATCAATCTGTTCCTCCGCGCATCTCGAGGGGTCCGCGCCGATCACGCCGAGCTGCCGTTTGATCGCCCAGCTCAGATTGACTGCCGTCGGCCTCGAGGAATTCAGGTATTCGCCGACTTCCCGCATCTCTTTCATGAACTGCTCCGGGCTTAAGGATGCCTTCTCCCTCGCCAGAACATACATCGCGTATCCCGCGCAGATGCCGATCGCCGGCGCCCCTCTCACGGCCAGTCTCTTAATTGCATCATATATCTCTTCCTTCGTTCGGAGCACCAGATACTCTTCTCTGTTCGGCAGCTGCGTCTGGTCGATGATCACAAGCTCGCCGTCATCATTCAGAAAAACGCTGCCTGTCTTCAGATCCTCCGGTACAATTGCCATTTTCCGTATCTCCTTTCCACGGAAAAACCAGATTCTTCCGCTTCAGTCTGTATTTGAATGCATTTTATCATTCCTTCCTCGCATTCGTCAAACCCTCCGGCCGGAACTGATTGCCACTTGACATAAATCACAGGATTTTTATAATTGATAATAGAAAACTACGGTGCAGGATTTATGATGACTGCCGCAGTGTGTTCCGGCGCGGGGGGAATGATGCCGGGAGCTTACGCACAGGGCCGTCAGATGCCGTGGCACATAAAGAGGGGTTAAGGTTCATCATGGTAATTGACAATAAAATTGAGCGCTACGTCTACAGAGTCACTTCCTGTCTGCCTGCTCACGACAGAAGCCGGGCGGCAAAGGAAATCTCGGAAATGATTACCGATCTCGTACGCGATTACGCCGGCGATCATGAACCGGATATTCTGGACGCAAGGGCGGTGATCAGCGAGCTCGGTTCTCCGGAGGAGATGGCTTCCGACTGGCTTGAACAGAAGGCGGAACGGACGGCCCGCGAATCTGCCGGACGCTCTTCACGCACGGCCGGCGAGAGTGCCCTCACGAGCGCGGCGGCTCACCTGTCCGATCATCTGAAGGAAGGCCTGTCAGGACGGCGGCTGCCGGTTATGACACTTGCGGGAGCCCAGAAGATCATGTCCGTCACGATGGCCGTCATTATGGTTCTGGCGGTTTTGCTCGTGGGATTCGGCCTTCTGGCACTCGGCACTCACACCATCAATACGATGCTCCCGATCTTTCTCGGCTGCATTATGGCGCTCGTCGCCGTCACCGGCAGGAGTGTCCTGATCCGGGAATACAGGTGACGGACAGAGACGTCCCGGCACAGGGCCGCACTGTCTGTCAGCCGCATAACTGATTTGAACAGAGAAAAGCGCAGAGGCTGTTTTTTAAGCCTCTGCGTTTTCTTTTTCTTTTTTCAGCCCGCATATGTTTCGCGGCCAGTCCGGCAAAGCGGTTCAGATTGCGGTCCCTTCAAACTGGGACCGGTAGAGTTTCGCATAGAAACCGCCTTTTTCCAGCAGTTCCTCATGCTTCCCCTGCTCCTCGATATGCCCGTCTTTCATGACCAGGATGCAGTCGGCCTCCCGTATGGTGGACAGACGGTGCGCGACGATAAAGCTGGTTCTGCCCTCCATCATTTTTCCGAACGCATTCTGGATCTTCATCTCCGTCCGCGTATCGATGCTGGAGGTCGCCTCGTCGAGAATCAGCATGGGCGGATGGCAGAGCATGACCCTGGCAATCGTGAGCAGCTGCTTCTGTCCCTGGGAGAAATGATCCGATTCCCCGGATATCACCGTCTGATAGCCTTCCGGCAACCTCCGGATAAAGCTGTCCGCGTGGGAGAGAACAGCCGCCCGCTCGATTTCTTCCTGCGGGGCGTCCGGACGACCGTACGCGATATTCTCCGCCACCGTTCCGCTCTTCAGCCACGTCTCCTGCAGAACCATGCCGTAATTCGCGCGCAGGCTCTCCCTGGTGATTCCGCGGATATCGGTTCCCTCCACGGAGATACTGCCGCTGTTCACATCATAAAACCGCATCAGGAGATTGATCAGCGTCGTCTTGCCGCATCCGGTGGGTCCCACAATCGCGACCTTTGTGCCGGGAAGCGCCTGAAGGCTCAGGTTTTCAATCAGCTTCACATCTTTGTCATAACGGAATGATACATCCCGGATATCAACATTCCCTTCCGTTGCGGCCGGATCAAGCACTCTCGCGCCCTCCTCATCCGGGATTTCCGCCGGGGCATCCAGGAATTCAAACAGACGGGCCGCGCAGGAAAGCGCATTCTGCATCTCCGTGATCACGCCCGAAATTTCATTGAAGGGCTTTGTGTACTGGTTTGCGTAGGCCAGGAAAATACTCAGTTCCCCTACGGTGATGCCGCCGCCGATGGCAAAAAGCGCGCCGAAAAGCCCCACCCCCGCATAGACCATGCTGTTGACAAATCTTGTGGAGGGATTGGTGATGCTGGAATAAAAGACAGCCTTAAACGCGCTCTCTCCGAGCCGGTTGTTCTTGCCGTCAAACTCTTCGAGACTCTCTTTCTCCCGGCCGAAGGCGCGGATCACTTCCATCCCCTCGATCCGCTCATTGACATAGGCGGTCTCATCCCCTCTCGCCTCCGTCTGTTCCTGAAAGTATTTATAGGATCTGCGGGCGATAAAAGCAGCCGCAACCAGCGACAGCGGCGTCACGCAGATCACGACGAGCGCGATCCGCACATTGACGGCCAGCATGAAGACGAGCGTCCCGAGTATCGTGAGGACCCCCGTAAAAAGCTGGGTAAATCCCATCAGCAGGCCGTCGGAGAACAGATCCACGTCTGCCGTGATCCGGCTCAGAAGGTCTCCGGTCAGATGGCCGTCCAGATATGAGAGAGGCAGCTCCGGGATCCTGCTCATCGCCTCATCCCGCAGATCCCTGCTCACGAGGAAGGCCGTCCTGTTGTTGCAGAGGCTCATGATCCACTGCGTAATCCCGGCCGCCGCGGCCAGAACGGCGATCAGGATGATCTCCCTCTTCACGCCGGCGAAATCGACTCTGCCTGCCCCGATCATATAATCGACCGCTCTCCCGGTCATAATCGGGATCATCAGCTGTGCCCCTGTCGTGAGAGCGGCGCAGACGATGCTGGTTATGATATAGGATCTGTGAGGTGCGACCCGGCCGAGGACTCTCTTCAATGTACTCCGGGAATTCTGCCCGGTCATTTTCTTCATCATTCCGTGAGCCCCCTTTCAAGCTTCTTCCGCACTGCCGTACTGACTCTCGTAAATCGCGCGGTATACTTCACACTTCTCCATGAGTTCGGCATGCGTGCCGATCCCCACGGCCTCTCCGTCATCCAGAACGATGATCCGGTCGGCTCCCATGACGCTGTTTGTCCTCTGGCTGACGATAAAAATCGTCCGCGACCCGGACATTTCCCTGACGGCCTTCCTCAGTGCGGCGTCCGTGGCATAATCCAGCGCGCTGGCGCTGTCATCCAGAATCAGGATCTCCGGATCCCCGACCAGAGCTCTCGCGATCGTCAGCCTCTGTTTCTGGCCGCCGGAGAAATTTCTTCCTCCCTGTTCCACCGCGGCGTCCAGCTGCCCTTCTCTCTCTTTCACAAATTCCGCTGCCTGTGCGGCTTCAAGCGCCCTCCACATGGCCGCATCGTCCGCCTCGTCGTCTCCGAACTGCAGATTGCTCCGGATCGTTCCGCTGAAAAGCCTCGCTTTCTGGCTGACGACCCCGACTGCGCTCCGCAGGCTGACCCTGCTGTACTCCCGCACATCCCGCCCGTACAGGCGCACACAGCCTCCGGTCGCGTCATAGAACCGGGGGATCAGGCTGACGAGAGAAGATTTGCCGCTTCCGGTTCCTCCGATGATGCCGATCGTCTCTCCCGGCATGGCCCTGAAAGAAATGCCTGTCAGCGATTCTCCGGAACTGTCCCCGTAGCGGAGACAGACATTTTCGAATTCAACGGCGGGAACCGCCTCGTTTTCTCCGTCAGCCAAGCCGCGCGATGCCTCCCACAGGGAGACCTTGCCGAATTCCATGGCCGGCTTTATGTTCATGACCTCCTCTATCCGTTCGGCGCAGGCGAGAGACCGGCTGATCTGGATCATCAGGTTGGCCAGCTTCACAAGCTCCACCAGAATCTGGGTCATATAGTTGACCAGGGCAATCACGTCTCCCATGGCCAGCGTTCCCGCATTCACCTGCACGGCTCCCGTGCTGAGTATGGCCGCGACCGCCAGATTCACAATCACCAGAGTCAGGGGATTCATCAGGGCCGAAATCCTGCCCACCTTTTTCTGCAGCGTGACCAGCCTGTCATCTTCCGCCGAAAATGCACGCACCTCGTCGTCGCTTCTCCCGAACGCCCGCACCACTCTGACGCCGGTGAGATTTTCATGGACGATTCCCGTGATGCGGTCCAGACTGTTCTGAACCAGCCCGTACATGGGTTTTGTCAGTTTCATGATCCCGAAGATCACTGCCGCCAGAAGAGGAATGGCAGCGGCGAAAACCAGCGCGGCCCGGAAATTGATCCGGAAGGCACAGACAGCACTTCCGAACACGATAAACGGAGAGCGCAGAAACAGGCGCAGAAATAAGTTGATACCGTTCTGCGTCTGATTGATGTCGCTCGTCATGCGGGTGATCAGATGTCCGTTTCCGTACCTGTCAACTTCGCCTGCCCCCAGCCGGCTGATATGCGCAAACAGATTGCGGCGCATGACAGTCCCCGCTCCGACCGCTGCTCTCGCGGCAAAATACTGTGCGGTAATACTGATGAGCAGCGAAAAGACCCCGATCCCGACAAGCAGCGCGGCGTGTGTAAGGACATAATGGCGGTCTCCCTGCGCGATCCCCACATTAATCAGATCCTTCATGATGAAGGGGACGAACAGGTCCAGCAGCGCTTCCAGCATCTTCAGAAGCGGTGCCAGTATGCTGTCTCTTCTGTATCCCCGCATGGACTGCAGAATGATTTTCATCGTTTTTTGTCTCCGTTCTTCTATTTAAGTCCCGCCCGGAAGACTTTTGATCTTACGGGAAATACAGGGCATTTTCTTTATAAGAACAAAAAGAGCGGCTCCTGCTAAAAGCCGCTCTCTGCCATATCCGTATCAGCATTAATAATATAGTACGATCGGCTCACTCTCCTCGACACAGGAATAAACTGTTCCCATTATGGAAGAGGGTACATTCACGCATCCGTGGGAGCCGTCATAAAGCCAGGTGTCTCCGCCGAACTCTCCCTCCCAGCGCCAGCTGGCATCATGCAGGCCCTGGCCGCCGTTAAATGCGATCCAGTAATCCACGGGGGACTCATATCCCTGCACGTCATAAGACCCGAGAGTGATGTTTCTGTCCTTGCCGAAGGTCTCAAAGCATCCGTCCGCCGTAGCTCTGCCGCTGTCCGGCCTGCCGGTCACGACCGGCGTGGCTACCGCGAGTTCACCGTCGACGTAGACGTACATGTACTGCTCGCCCATATCCACTTCGACGTAGTTCTTTCCGAGCCCGTTATTTTCACGTCCCCAGTACTGCTTCACGGACCAGATCGGCTCGATGGTTCCCTTCGTCCCGTTTTCCAGAGCCGTGAGGACGCTGGTAATCATCGCGCTCCGGTCGAGCCGCCACCCGTAGGTGCCTCCCGCCGGAATCACCTGATCTCTGCCCGCGTGGTTCGTGATCACAAAATCATAGTCCAGAGTACTGTATTTATGGCACCAGGAGTCGACCAGTGACTCCACTTCTTCCTGACTGACGGAGATATCCGCGCCCTGTCCGGTGAGCATGGGAAGGATCGTCCAGGCGTTCAGATGCTCGTCCGTATCTCCGAACGGATACGTGACATTGACGGAGAGATACTTGTTCATGGCATCCTTCCGCGCATTGAGCGTCTCGTTGTCCTGTCTGACCGCCGGCGCCTCGTAGACGCCGGCCTCATCGAGGTTCAGCGTCCGTCTGCCGTCCGCCAGAGCCTTCAGGACAGCCGACCTCAGTCTGTCGCCGTTAACGGCGGTGCCTTCCACTTCCGGAACCACGTAATACATCCCGTTCTCATCCAGTTCCAGACGGGCATTCTCCGGATAGACAAACCCCGGCTCCAGTGTGGTCATAATCGCATTGATCTGCGTCTCCGCTTTGCTCTTGTCAAAGCTTGCACTCTCGCCCAGCTGGATCTCGCGGGGGCGTGCGGTCTCAAAAATCCACGCAAAGGTGTTCTGATAGGAAATCAGATCGTCAATGGAATGGTCATCCACATAGGTGCGGTCAATTTCCCCTGCGCTGATCACCTTGCTCAGCCCGTCGCGTCCGCTGATCCGCAGCGTATATTCGTCATTGGCGATCCCCAGAAGCTCCTTGGCTTCCGCTGCGGTTTTATTGGACATATCCTGGCCGTTCACAACTGTTCCCTTGAAAATATGAGAATGGTAATACATCGCAAAGAAACAGTAAAAAGCCATAATGATAACAGATGCTCCGGCGGCCACCATCATTGCCACCGCACTCGATTTACGTTTTGCCAGAATCGATACCATGCTGCTTTAAACCCCGGATTTATACCCCATATCATTTGCAGTTGCGCCGCGTCCGCACCTGCACCCTTCTGCAGGGCCGCTTCAGCGGCTTTCCACTTCGCAGTCAAGTATACAATATCCGTCCGGCTTTTAAAAGAACATAAATAAAAAAGAGTCGCTTATGCGGCTCTTTTTTCGCGCTGGTGCGCGCAGGCAAGAGCCTGCAAAACACATCTGCGCACCAGTTTCATCCGTTTTACTTCTTTCTGCGTCCCAGAACCAGTACCAGCACCACGGCTCCGGCCGCAGCCAGTGCGATTCCCAGATAGAGGAACACCGGATTCCGGTCGCCGGTCCTCGCGCCGGCCGTCCGGTTGCCCAGCGTATTGGTGATGGTCAGTCCGTCCACGCTCTTTGAGTAGCCCTCGACAGGTCTCTCATCGACGGTCCAGTGAATCTCCCGGCCGTTTTCATATCTGGGGAGCCCCCTGACGGTATAGCTCCATGTATTGGAGGCGCCGGAAGGTGCCGCACAGGTATATGTCTGATAAGCACTGTCGTTTTTGTAGAGTGTGATCAGGATTTTCTGCGGACGCCGGCCGCTCGCGTTGCTGTTATCGACCCACTTCTTGAAGAACTGGATGGTTACCGTGTCATTCCGCTTCGATGCCGTCCAGGTCCCGGTAAAGACGATATCCTTATTGGACACTTTCTTCGAATTGCTGTCATATCCCCGGAAAGTCCAGACAACGTCGCCGTCCGTGACCGTCGTTTTCGCCGGCTTCTGCGCCTTGACGACATCTCCCTCCCTGTAGGTCTTCTTATCCGAAGGCAGATATGCCATCACCGAATCCGGCAGGTCATACCCTTTCGTTCCGGACACAAAGCGGTAAGTCACGTGGAAGACATCATCCGGCGTAAATTTCCAGGTGCCGGTGAAAAGGGCATCGCTGCCGCTGATCACCACGGAGGATTTATCATACCCTTCAAATCTCCATGCACCCTGTTTCACATAGACGACCTTCTCCGAAGGCGCAATGGGCTTCACCCTTGTCCCGTTTAAATACCGGTTGCCGTCGGTCGGCAGAAGTGTCTTCACCGCATCCGGAAGCTTATACTTTTTGCTCCAGGAGACAAATTTGTACTTCACGCCATATGTGGGATCTGCTTTAAACGTCCATACCCCGACCAGGACATTCTTTTCCGGATCCGAGGTCACCGTGAGCGGACTGTTTGTATAGCCGGTAAACTTCCAGACGCCGTCTTCGACCTTAACCGACTTCACCTCCGGCGACCTGGCTCTGACGGTTGTCCCTTTCTTATAGAGCTTCGTGTCCGATGGCGTGTACACAAGCACCGCATCCGGCAGGGATCTGCCGTCCGTACCGCTGACAAAGCGATATGAAACCGGATACTCTTTTTCCGGTGCTGCCGTCAGATACCACGTGCCGACAAACACGTTCCTGGCCGGATCCTTCGAAACAATCAGCGAAGCCGGCGTGAATCCCGTAAACGTCCAGGTGCCGGAGCTGTCCTTATATGTTTTGTTGAGCGGCGGAGTATTCGGAGCATCAACCTTGCTTCCGATATACGCTTCCCAGTTCTCACTGACATCCAGGGGTTTGGGCAGCTGCCCTTTCTTCGGACCGGACTCAAATCTGACAGTTACCGTCGAAGTCCCGGTCGGTGTAAACTCATAATGATACAGGATCGTCAGTTCTGTTTCCTCTGCCAGGCTGACGGTTTCCGGCTCCGTCCACGAATAATTCCAGACGCCGTCCTCCGTCTTATATTCATCCACGAGAGGTTCCTGAGGAGTGAGCGTCTCGCCCGGATAGCCGGAATACTTAAAAGCCTCATGTACCGGGAATCCGTCCGGGATGGATCTGCCCTCCGTATCCGATACGCACTTGCTCTTCACGTTATATGTGAGCTTCTCCTCGTAAATCCACGTCCCGGTAAAGAGGACATCCTCACCATCGACCACGACAGAGCCTTCCGGTTCATAACCGACGAAGATCCACCTGCCCTTCCCGTCTTCCGGCTCATAAGGTGAATCCTCAATCGGATCAGGCTCCACCTCTGTACCGTCAGGTACCATATACGGCGCCTGCAGACACACTATATTCAGCTCCTCGGGAATCTCATATCCCTCCGTGCCGGACTCAAAGACAAAACTGACCTCATGTTCCGCCGGCTCAGCTTCCGAAAAGCTGTAATAATATGTAATGAGCAGTTCTTCTTCTTCTCCGAGAGTGACCGTTTCGGGATCTCTGTATTCATAGGTCCAGACGCCGTCTTCCGTCTCAAAGGTCTTATTTTCCTCTTTCGGCTCCACCACGGTCAGGACTTCTCCCTCATAACCGTTCTGTGTAAACGTATCATATACCGGCAGATCGTCCGGCACCGGCCTCGTTTCATCCGTGGAAGCGGCCTCGTTTAAGATCGTATAGGTCTTCGGCGTTTCATATACCCAGCTGCCGGTAAAGACAATCTCTTCATCCCCGGCTGTCGCGGTATCGTTATCATACCCGTTAAACTTCCATCTGCCGCTCTCCGTCTCGCCGTAATACGGTCTCTCTTTATCAAGATCAGTCGGCCATTCCGCCTTAACCTCCGTACCTTTCTCAACGGAAGAACCGGCCGGCAGATAAAGTTCCGTTATCTCATCCGGAAGCACCGGTTCCACGGTCTCGGAAATAAACCGGTAGGTGACGGAGACTTTTCCTTCTTCCGGCGGTGTGGACTCAGTGCCGCTCTGCGGCTCATCGGCCATCTGCCGCTCTTCGTCATAGTCGATGCCGTCGTCTGTCTCTTTCTCCTTCGGGCCGATCTCTTCATCGTAATTGATCCCGTCTTCTTCACCTGAGGGATCATCCGCATCCGTGCCGTTTTCGCCGTAGGGATCATCCGCATCCGCGCCGTTTTCGCCGTAGGGATCATCCGTGTCCGCGCCGTTTTCGCCGTAGGGATCATCCGTGTCCGCGCCGTTTTCGCCGTA
>CACXFM010000139.1 GCA_902766955.1 uncultured Lachnospiraceae bacterium
CTTGCTCCTGGTGACGGAAACCCTTTGATTTCAGGCTTTTTCAGGCCTTTTTCTTCAAGAATGTGTTAGTAGACACACGGTCTCGACGTGCTGTGTCCCCGGAAACATGTCCACAAGTGTCCACCTTTTTACATGCCATCCTCTGTTCCGAAGATACTGCATATCCCGCACAAAGCTTGTCGCCTTGCAGGATACATAGACCATGTTCCGGATTCCGAATTCATCGATTCTGGCCAGCGCTTTTTCATGAACGCCTTCTCTGGGCGGGTCCAGAATGACATAATCGGGAACAGTCCCGATTTCCTTCAGCACTTCATATACATCTCCCGTATAAAACGTACAGTTTTCAATCCCGTTCATGGCAGTATTCGCGCGGGCGGCTTCGGCAGCCTCGGGAACGATTTCAATGCCCGTCACCTGGCCGGCTTCCGAAGAAAGCATCTGTGCAATCGTTCCCGTTCCGCAGTACAGATCATAGAGCAGCGGTTTTGCGGGAAGACCGTCGGATGATTCCCTTACATACTTTCTGACGGTTTCATAGAGCAGTTCGGCACCTTTCGTATTGGTCTGAAAAAATGAAAAGAGGGAAATCCGGAAGCGGAGCCCGAGGATTGATTCATAGAAATAATCTCTCCCGTACAGGCAGTGCAGTTCATCCGGAATCAGTGCATCCGCATAGCGGTCATCGTCGGCCAGAAAGATGCCCGCAATCGTCCCTTCAAGCGGAAGAGACAGAAGCCGCCCGACAAGCGGATTGAAATCATGGCTCATCTGGGTGGAAACCGCCAGTACGATCAGGATCTCCCCGCTTGTCTCCGATCTTCTTAGCATCAGATATCGCAGATAACCGGTATGCTTCAGCTTATTATAAAACGGCAGTTCCTGTTCTCTGCAGTAATCCCGCACCGCTGCCGTGATCCTGCGCAGATCCTCATGTCCCAGAATACATGTGTCCGCATCAAGAACCGCATATCTGGAGCGGATCCGGTGCATGCCCAGCGTAAGCGGTCCGTCAATCACTTCATTTCCGAAAGACAGGTCCAGTTTATTCCGGTAGCCGGTTTCGTGCGGGCTGCCGATAATCCCGTCAAACACACTGTCTTCGTCAAGGACAGGCTTCATAAGCTTCTGCAGCTGCCGTGTTTTCAGGTCCAGCTGTACGTCATACGGAACCGTCTGATACAGGCATCCGCCGCACTGCCCGAAATGCGCGCAGAGTTTTTCCCGGGTTTCGATCGGAGATGGCTTCAGAACCTCCAGAAGATGTCCGTGTACATGGTGATTATGGTTTTTATAAACGCGGAACAGTACCTCCTGGCCCGGAATCGTGTTTTTTACGACGCCGGTCTCTCCCGTCTCCGCAACTCTGAAAAAACCTTTATTCGGGTAATCGACTCTCTCTATTACCGCTGATGCGATGTCTCGTCTCTTCATATAAGTATTCCCCAACGGATTTCCTGTGTTACAACAAAGAGTCGCTTTGCGACTCTTTGCGCGCTGGTGCGCGCCTGCTTTAGCAGGCAGTTACCTCTGCGCACCAGTCGCATCCTGCCCGGAGGGCTTTTTATCTCATAGGAATTGCAAAGCAATCCTATGAGATAAAAAAGCTCCGGATCAACCCGGAGCTTTCCGCATTTTTCACTGTCAGGATTATTCGGCTACAGCTTCTTCTACTGCATCCTGCACGTCTTCAGCAACTTCCGCAGCCTGCTCTTTGACATCCTCGGCTGCTTCTTTAAAGTCGTCAGCTGCATCTTCCGCTGCATCTTTGATGTCGGAAACAGCTTCCGTCACTTCTTCTTTGACTGTATCATCGCCGTCTTCATCTTCATCTTCAAAATAATCATCGAAATCGTCATCGAAATCATCCTCGAAGTCTTCGAGATAATCCGGCGTGAAGAAACGGTAAACCGCATATGCGATCACCGCGATGACCGCAACGACTCCGGCGATCTTAAGAATCTTTACAAACAGACTGTCTTTCTTTTTGACCGCATTCAGAATTTCATCAAGCTTATAGTTCATATTTCGCACCTTCCTCTCTGGAAAACTAAACACATTATATCACCTGTCCGGAAGTATTTCTACCTCATATATTCAATTCATACAATTCGGAACAGCCCGGCCTTATTCAAGGAAGGCCAGTTCACCAAATTCAAAGCCTCTTTCCCTGGCGCCGTCTATAAAATCTCCCAACATCGTCATATTGGTATCCGAATCCGCATGCAGCAGATAGATCGCACCCGGATGAAGCGCATCCAATGCCTTCTGCAGCGATTCGTCCACCGGAGGCTGGTTCTCGGTGTCATAGTCTCCGTACGCATAGGACCAGAACACCGTCTCATAACCGAGGTTGTTGACGAGTCCCAGCGTCTCCGAGCTGAAAATTCCCATCGGGAACCGGAAATATTTCATCTCATAACCGAACTGATTGTTTATGATGTCATGCAGATTCATGATCTGGCTGGTCTGGTCTTCCACAGACAGAGACGTCATATCCGGATGCGTGCAGGTATGATTTCCGAGCTGATGCCCGTCGTCGATCATCTGCTGCACCAGATCCGGTTTTCCGTCAACAAAATTCTTTGTGAGGAAGAAAGTGATATGCACGCCTTTTTCTTTGAGCGTCTGAAGGATCGTGATGGTATTTTCATTCGGGAACCCTTCATCCATGGTCAGATAGATGACATTTTTCGAAGTGTCTCCGATCCATTTCACCGCGAACTGGCCCCAGAGCTGATCGTAGTATTCCCAGTCCGTCGGAACATTTCTCTCGTCCCTGTTTGCACTGGAGTAGCCGAAATTGACGGATTCCGTCGACAGCTCGGAGAGATTCCAGTCTGTCTTCAGGGTCGGATGATCAGCTGTCAGGAATTCGGTCTTCACATAGGCCGTCGATCCGTTGTACTCAAACTGCGTCCAGTCATCAGACTCTCCGGTCTTCACGACTTTTGCGCCGGAAGACAGCTGTCCCAGAACCGTGCTCTCGGTATTCGGCTCACTCCTGATATTGACGGTTGTCGCGGCATACAGAACGCCGTCGTCCGTCTGATCCGGATCGGCCGCTGCCACTGTCTCCGCCTGTGAGGCAGCCGGCTCAGCCTTGCTGGCTGTCTGTGCATCGCCTGTGCCGGATGCTTCGGCAGTCTGCTCCGGTGTTACTTCCGGCGTTGCTTCCGATGCCGTGTTCTGCGTCCCGCTCACGGTCTTTTCATCCTGTGCTGTATTTCCCTCCGCCTGTGCGGCCGTCTCCTGCAAATGGATGGCAGCGGAAGTGTTCGATTCCGAAACGCTTCTCTCTGCCGGCTTTTTCTTCTGCGTTATGATGTCCGCGGCCAGGAATATGATTCCGGCCAGCAGAACAACTGCTGTAGCGAGCAATATGATGCTCAGTGTTTTTTTCAAAATCCGAACCTCCTCCGTAGAAATTCAATCGTTCTGTTACAGATTAGCACAACTCCTAAGAACTTGTCACCTGAAATCCTGCAATTACAGCGATACGCCGAAATTTCCGCAGCTTTCTTGAAAACAATGATTTTCAGTCGTATCATGTTGCCGTAATAGTGTTTTATATCCAACGGAGGTGTTACATGGGCGGTTTTTTCGGAGTTGCGCTGCATGAAGACTGTGTGTTTGATCTGTTTTACGGCACAGACTATCATTCCCATCTCGGGACCAGACGCGCGGGAATGGCCGTTTATGACCGGGAAAAAGGGTTTGACAGAGCCATTCACAACATTGAGAGCTCCAATTTCCGCCCCAAATTCGAACGCGATATACAGACCATGAAAGGGTATCTCGGCATAGGATGCATCTCTGATTTTGAATCACAGCCTTTGATTATCCGCTCTCACCTCGGCACATTTGCCATTTCAACCGTCGGAAAAATCAATAATTCGGACGAGATCGCCGATATGCTCTCTTCCAGAGGCCATCAGCATTTCCTCGAAATGAGCGGCGGCGGCATCAATCCCACCGAACTCGTGGCCTCGGTCATTAACCAGAGAGAGACCTTTGCCGAAGGCCTGCGCTATGCACAGGAGCTGATCAGGGGATCCATGACAATCCTGATCATGACCTCGGAAGGGATCTACGCGGCCCGCGACCGGTTCGGACGCACCCCTGTCCAGATCGGAAAGAAAGAGACAGGCTACTGCGTCTGTTTTGAGAGCTTCTCCTACCTGAATCTCGGATACACCCCGGAGAAAGAACTCGGCCCGGGCGAAATCGTGTTCATCACGCCGGACGGCTGTGAGACGGTTGCGCCTCCCTTCAGCGAAATGAAAATCTGCACCTTCCTGTGGATTTATTACGGTTATCCCGCAGCCTCTTATGAGGGGATCAATGTGGAA
>CACXFM010000140.1 GCA_902766955.1 uncultured Lachnospiraceae bacterium
GACTTGGTCCAAAAGAAATATTTTTCAGGCTGGCTCGCATAAGCGAGTCTTTTTATATCCGGCCCGAAAAACATTTCTTGTTAATTATGCCCATGAAACTAAAATTCAAAATTGCAGGGCCTGCAAAAATTGAAAAATCCGGATTTTTCATGCCGGAAGCCGCTCGAAACCGGCGGACGAGCCAAAACGAGCCTGGCAGGCCGGAAGCGGCCCGAGCTTGGGGCCAAAACGGGCCCGGACGCGCCGGGGAGCCGCCCGGGAGCGGATTCCCCAATGAATTCTTACAGTGTAAAGTAATTTTGCTTGACAGAGTTCGGATAATCCTATATGATGGACGTCATGGACAAACGGTATGAGGACTCTCTGCTGTTTGATTTCTACGGAGATCTGCTGACAGAGCGTCAGAAGGAAATTTATGAAGAAGTCGTCTTCGGAGATCTCTCCTACGGAGAGGCCGCGGAGGAGTATCAGATTTCCCGGCAGGGGATTCACGATATGATCCGCCGCTGCAGACGTTCTCTGAACGGATATGAAGAGAAGCTCGGACTGGTCAGAAAGTTCCTGACTCTTAAGTCAAAAGCAGAGGAGATCCGGTCACTGACTTCAGACGAGAATATCCGGAGACTTGTGGAGGAGATTCTGGAGGAGTTATAAAGATGGCATTTGAAGGCCTTACCGAAAAACTGCAGAGTGTATTCCGAAATCTGAGAAGCAAGGGCAGGCTCACGGAGGCAGATGTTCACGAGGCGATGAAGCAGGTGAAGATCGCACTCCTCGAGGCGGACGTCAATTTCAAGGCCGTCAAGAATTTCTGCCGCTCGGTGGAACAGAAGGCAATCGGCGAGGATGTCATGAACGGCCTGAATCCGGGTCAGATGGTCATCAAGATCGTCCACGACGAGCTGGTGGAGCTGATGGGATCAGAGGTGACGGAGATTCCGCTCCGGCAGGGCGGCCTGACCGTTATCATGATGGCCGGTCTTCAGGGCTCCGGCAAGACGACGACCGCCGCAAAACTGGCGGGCATCTACAAAAAGAACGGAAAGCGGCCCATTCTCGCAGCCTGCGACGTGTACCGTCCCGGCGCGATTACCCAGCTGGAAACCAACGCCGAGAAAGTCGGCGTCCCCGTTTTCACCATGGGAGACCGGAAGGATCCCGTCGATATCGCCAAGGCTGCCTGGTCCTACGCCAAAGAAAACGGCTTCAATATCCTGATCATCGACACTGCCGGCCGTCTGCAGATTGACGACAGCATGATGAAGGAACTGAAGAATATAAAGAATGAAGTGGAGGTCGATTTCACGGTTCTGGTGGTCGACGCCATGACCGGACAGGAAGCAGTCAATGTGGCCAAGACATTCACCTACAAAGTCGGCATCGACGGCGTGATCCTCTCGAAATGCGACGGGGACACCCGGGGCGGCGCAGCACTCTCCGTCAAGGAAATGACGGGCAAGCCCCTGCTGTACGTCGGCATGGGTGAGAAGATGACGGATCTCGAGCCGTTTTATCCGGACCGCATGGCCAGCCGGATCCTCGGCATGGGCGATGTGATGACGCTGATTGAAAAAGCGCAGGCGAGCCTGGATGAGGAGAAGGCTCTCGAGATGGAGAAGAAGTTCCGGAAGGCTTCTTTCGGGTTTGACGATTATCTGACCAGTATGGAGCAGATGAAAAAGATGGGAGGCCTCGAGAGCATCCTGTCCATGCTTCCCGGGATCGGGGCCAAGGCCGGAGACATTTCTTCCATGATCGATGAGAGCGCCATGAAGAAGACGGAGGCGATGATCCTCTCCATGACACCGGAGGAAAGGGCTAATCCCGATATCCTGAACGTTTCCAGGAAGCAGCGCATTGCGAGGGGTTCCGGCTGTGATATATCGGAAGTGAATCGGCTGGTCAAGCAGTTCGAGCAGGCGCGCAAGATGATGAAGCAGATGCCCGGTATGATGAAGGGCAAAGGCAGAGGGCGCAATCCCTTTGGAGGTATGTTCGGCGGTATGAAAATGCCGTTTTAAACATAAAATATAACATTATATAATTTTTTTAAAACCGGAGGAATCAATTACAATGGTCAAAATGAGATTAAGAAGAATGGGCAAAAAGAAGGCACCGATCTACAGAATCGTCGTCGCGGACTCCAGATCCCCGAGAGACGGCCGTTTTATCGAAGAGATCGGTTTCTATGATCCGACAAAGGATCCGTCCGTTTATTCTATCAACGAAGAAGCTGCAAAGAAGTGGCTGCAGAATGGTGCCCAGCCGACAGAAGAAGTTGCCAAGCTCCTGAAAATCGCCGGTATCGAGAAATGATTTTCACGTGTACCGAACGTGCCGGATCTTCCGGCATCGCACAAACAGGAGGTGCATGATGAAAGAGTTAGTCGAATATATCGCCAAAGCCCTTGTCGAGCATCCCGAAGAGGTGTCCGTTACAGAACGGAAGGAAGGCGATGAAACGGTGATTGAACTGCGTGTGGCCGCGTCCGATATGGGCAAAGTCATCGGACGTCAGGGCCGGATCGCGAAGGCTCTCCGTGCGGTCGTCAAGGCCGCTTCCACAAAGACGGATGAAAAAGTCTCTGTGGATATCGTTCAGTGATATGCTTGAAAAACTGGAGATCGGTGTCATCACATCGACACACGGACTGAAGGGAGAAGTCAATGTATTCCCGCTGACAGATGAGACAGAGCGTTTTCTGGATCTCGACCATGTGCTTCTGCTGGATCCGCAGGGGGAACGGGAACTGACGGTCGAGTCAGTCCGTTTCTTCAAGGGCCGCCCGATCATCCGATTTCAGGAGATCAGCAGCATTGAAGAAGCGGAAAAGATCCGGAAACTCACACTCGCTGTCCGCAGAGAGGATGCGATTCCTCTCGCAGAGGGCGAATATTTTATCGGTGATCTCATCGGCTGCGGACTGTATCTGGAAGACGGCACAAAGTACGGTGTCCTGAAGGATATCATCAGGACAGGCGCCAATGACGTCTATGAGGCGGAGACAGCTGACGGAACCGTCACATACATACCGGCCATCCGGGAATGTGTGCTCGATACGGATCCGGAGCACGGGAGAATCACGGTTCGCATAATGAGGGAGATCTGAGATTGGACTATTACGTACTCACACTGTTCCCGGATATGATTAAGCACGGGCTTATGACCAGTATCATCGGACGGGCAATCGAAGAGGATCTTCTCCATCTCGAGGCTGTCAACATCCGCGATTATACGAACAGCCGGCACGGAAAGACGGATGACTATCCGTACGGCGGAGGTGCCGGCATGGTGATGCAGGCGCAGCCTGTCTATGACGCTTACCGCTCGGTGGCCGACCGCCTGCCGTATAAGCCGCGCGTCGTCTACCTGACACCTCAGGGCAGGGTGTTTGACCAGACATGTGCCAGAGAACTCGCTCTGGAAAAAGGAATCGTTTTCCTCTGCGGGCACTATGAAGGGATCGACGAGCGCGTGATTCAGGAAATCGTGACGGATGAGATATCCATCGGCGATTTTGTGCTCACCGGCGGGGAACTTCCGGCCATGTGTCTGATTGATGCCATATCCCGGATGATTCCCGGGGTGCTGCACAATGAGGATTCGGCCGAAGGCGATTCCTTCGGAGACGGGCTTCTGGAGTTCCCGCAGTATTCCAGACCCGAAGTCTGGAACGGAATCCCCGTTCCCAAAATTCTGCTGTCCGGCGACCACGCCAAAGTGGACGCGTGGAGACGGGAGCAGTCACTGATCAGAACTGCGGAACGGAGGCCCGACCTGCTCGAGAAGGCCGCCGTCAGTCCGAAAGAACGCGAATTCATCCGCAAATATCTTGCAAAGTCGGATTCGATATAGTATTATAGTAAAGCTGTTTGTAAAAAAGATGGTCCTCTTGCGCATGACCGTGCTGCTTCAGCCGGGACTTATGAGTCACCGGATTCCGTTACGGATGCATGGTATGGACGGCAATGAACATCCTGAATATGAAGGAGATAATCATGAACGACATTATCAGAAAGATTGAAGAAGCACAGCTGAAGTCTTCAGTTGATGAATTCCGTGTCGGCGACACAGTACGTGTACACGGAAAAATCAAGGAAGGCAACCGCGAACGTATCCAGATTTTCGAAGGCGTTGTCATCAAGAGACAGGGCGGCGGAAACCGCGAGACATTCACGGTCCGCAAGATTTCCAACGGCATCGGCGTTGAGAAGACATGGCCGCTTCACTCGCCCAACGTTGAGAAGATTGTGGTGGTGCGCCACGGCAAGGTCAGAAGAGCAAAGCTTTTCTATCTGAGAGAACGCACCGGCAAGCGCGCAAAGGTCAAGGAAGTAATCCGGTAAGGTTTCCACCTGCCCTTTATGCGCACAATGAATTTGTTGTAAACAGTTATGGAGAAGGGATGCGGATACACGTCAGCTGTGTTTGCCTCCCTTTCTTCTTTTCACAAAAGGAATCGGAGCTTTCCGTCAGCCTGACATGAGGAACGGTGGTAACTATGGCTAAATCAACCCAGTCCAAAGAATATCACAACAGAATCCGCAGGGAGAAGCGCAGGCACGTGCTGCGCACCATTTTCGAGCTGATCGTCGTTGTGGTCCTGGCGGCCCTCACCGCGTTTGTCGTCTTCAGTTCCGTTATTCTGCAGGAAAGTGCCATGAGTCCCACGCTGGAGGCGGGCAATCAGGTTCTTGTCAACAGGGCTGCCTATATACTGACAGGCGTCCGCAGGGGCGATGTCATCGCATACAGGAGCAGCGGAACGTTTGACAGCGGCGTTCATGTCAAGCGCGTGATCGGACTGCCGGGGGAGACCATTCAGATCAGGGACGGCCTGATTCTGATCAACGGCAAGACCTATATCGAGAGCCGGGAATTCCCCAATATTACCAATCCGGGCGTCGCCGAAAACAGCGTGCACCTGGGAAGCGACGAGTACTTTGTCCTGGGCGACAACCGCAATAACAGTGAGGACAGCCGCTTCGCCGATGTGGGAAATATCCGGAAAACAAACATCATCGGCAGAGTCTGGTTCCGCATCAGACCTTATACATCAGTGGGCTTTGTGCACTGACGGCGGGACAATAAGGAGGTAGAGATTGGAATACCAGTGGTATCCGGGGCATATGACAAAAACGATCCGTGAGCTCCAGGAGAATATGAAGCTCATTGATCTGGTAATCGAGATCGCAGATGCCAGAATTCCGTATTCCGGAAGGAATCCGGAAATCGACCGGCTCGCGGAAGGAAAAAGCAGACTGATTTTCCTCGGAAAAGATGATCTCGCCGATCCGGCTCAGACCGAGAGGTGGAGCGCATACTTCAGGGAGCGCGGAATTATGCCCTATGCCTGCGACCTCCGCAACCGCTCGTCTCTGAAAGGAGCGGGCGCGGTCATCCGGGAAGCCGTAAAAGAAAAAACAGAACGTCTGAAGAGGCGGGGGATCACGGGGCGTCCGATTCGGGCCATGGTGGCCGGGATACCGAATGTGGGCAAATCCACCTTTATCAATTCCTTCTCCGGATCCTCTTCCGCAAAGACCGGCAACCGCCCCGGTGTGACGAAAGGCAGACAGTGGATCCGGATCAGTAAAGATATCCAGCTGCTCGATACGCCGGGTCTTCTCTGGCCCAAGTTCGAAAACAGGGAGACAGGGCAGAAGATTGCCTTCATCGGTTCCATGCCGGACACCATTCTCGATACGGCAGAGCTCGCATGCGAACTGATTGTCTTTCTCAGGGAGAGAGACGCATACAGGGATTTTTCGGAAAAACGATATGGTGTGGCGTGCGATGGCGAGCCTTCTTCCGTACTTAAGCAGATCGGCCGGGCCAGAGGATGCCTGAGAGCCGGCAATGTCGTCGATCTTGAGAAGGCCGCGAGAGTCCTCCTGGACGATTTCCGCTCCGGACGGCTGGGAAGAATCACGCTGGAAACGGTGGATGAGATATGACGGAAGCACAGGAACGAAGACAACGGGAGAAAGAAGAGCGGGCGCGTCTCCGGCTCGAAAAAGAGACCGCAAGGACGGAGAGTCTGATGGTTTATGAAAGGCGCTTCGCGTCGAAGGGCCGGATCGCGGGGATCGATGAAGTCGGGCGGGGACCGCTTGCGGGACCTGTCTGTGCCTGCGCCGTCATTCTGCCTTCCGATCATCTGATTCTCTGGCTGAATGATTCCAAGAAGCTCTCCGCCAAAAAGCGCGAGTCTCTCTATGAAGTGATCATGGCGGAAGCGGTCAGCATAGGGATGGCGATGGAGCCTCCGGAAGTGATTGACGACATCAATATTCTGCAGGCGACCTATTCCGCAATGCGGAAGGCAGTCATGAGCATGAACCCGCAGCCGGAATTTCTTCTGAACGACGCGGTTACCATACCCGGTATTGAAATTCCGCAGTGTCCGATCATTCACGGAGATGCCACCAGTGTGTCAATCGCGGCGGCCAGCATTATCGCCAAGGTGACCAGGGACCGGCTTATGGAAGAGTACGATGCACTCTATCCCATGTACGGCTTCGCCCGCAACAAGGGATACGGCACGGCGGAGCATATCGCCGCCCTGAAAAAGTACGGGCCCTGTCCGATTCACAGAAGGAGTTTTATCGGACATTTCGTTCAGGAGTGACACGTCCTTAAGGAGGTACGAACCGGTGAACAGACGCAGGATCGGCACGGCTCATGAGCAGGAGGCGGCAGATTATCTGGAGCAGGAGGGCTTCCGGATCATCGGGAGAAATTTCGCCTGCCGTTCCGGAGAGATCGACATCATCGCGGAAGAATCCGTTGAGATGCCCTGCGGCGGAAGCACGGACTATCTTGTTTTTGTGGAAGTGAAATACAGAGAGGCGAAAGACCGGGACGGCGGACCGCTTGCCGCGGTCAATGCCGTCAAACAGAAGAGGATCATCAGAACCGCCAGGTACTATATGCTGACACATCATCTGCCGGAGGATACGCCCGTGCGGTTTGATGTCATCGGGATGTCGCCCGGTGAGACGGTTCACATCCGGGACGCATTTCATGTCTCATGACGGCAGAAAAAGCCTCATCAGACTGCATACCCGTGACGGCAGCAGAAGGCCTCATCAGACTGCATAAAGGATCAAACATGGATATCAAGTTTATAAAAGAGCACGGCAGAGGGATGGCTTTTCACAGGAACGGCGATGTCCTGTGGCTTTCTTTTCCGGCCCTGGATCAGGAAGAGTGGCTTCTCAACGCTTTCTCCACCAGATTCGGGGGCGTGAGCACGGGCCATCTGGCCTCCATGAACCTGAGTTTTGCCCAGGAGAAAGAGGGCAGGGCCAATGTTCTTGAGAATTTCAGGCGGTTTGCCGCAGCGGCCGGTTTCCGTCCGGAGGATATCGTCTGTTCCGACCAGACACATACGACCAACGTGGATGTCGTGACCCGCAGGGACCGGGGACGCGGAATCGTCCGCGATAAAGACAGGACCGATATCGACGGCATGATCACAAATGAGCCCGGGGTTGTCCTGGCGACATTTTATGCCGACTGCGTGCCGCTGTTTTTTGCGGATCCCGTTCACCGGTGTATCGGCCTGTCCCACTCCGGCTGGAGGGGCACGGCAGACAGAATGGCAGCTGTCACGATTGAGGCCATGCGCAGGGAATTCGGCACGGACCCGAAGGATCTCTACGCCGCCATCGGGCCCTGCATCTGCCAGGACTGCTATGAAGTGGATTATGAAGTGGCAAGGAGATTCCCGAGCGCCTATGTGCGCCCGGAGAACGGCGGAAAATACAGGCTGGATCTCGCGGGAGTCAACCGGGGGATCATGGCGGAGTCGGGCATCCCGACAGACCATATCTCGATGCCGGGGCTTTGCACCTGCTGCAATCCGGACCTGCTTTTTTCCCACAGAGCATCCAAGGGACGCCGCGGCAATCTCGGCGCATTTCTGATGATCCGGGAGAAAGCGTAAGAAACCGGACTTTCTTGACAAATGAAAGCGGCCACCATAGAATAAAACGGGTAATGTGCTGCCGTATCCGCGAACGCCGGGCATCACAGCGCATGGTTGAGTAAATATGTAAGGAGGCACCCGATGTCAGCTCCCTATAATCACATTGAGATTGAGACAAAGTGGAGAAAGAAATGGGAAGAGAATCCCATTAATGTCAATGACGGCAAAAAGCCCAAGTATTACTGCCTTGATATGTTCCCGTATCCCTCCGGAGCCGGGCTGCATGTCGGCCACTGGAGAGGATATGTGATCTCCGATGTGTGGGCCAGATACAAGATGATGGACGGCAACCATTACGTCATCCACCCCATGGGATGGGATGCGTTCGGACTTCCGGCCGAGAATTACGCCATTCAGACCGGCCAGCATCCGTCTATCTCCACAGCGGCCAATATCTCGAATATCAAAAAGCAGATCGACCAGATCGGCGCGATCCGCGACTGGGATATGGAGCTGAACACGACGGATCCGGAGTTCTACAGATGGACGCAGTGGATTTTTGTCCAGATGTTTAAAAAGGGTCTCGCTTATGAGAAGGAAATGCCCCTGAACTGGTGCCCCAGGTGCAAGGCTGTTCTGGCCAATGAAGAAGTGGTCGACGGCAAATGCGAGCGCTGCGGCAGCGAGACGACAAAGAAAAACCTCCGCCAGTGGATGCTGAAGATCACCGCTTATGCGGACAGACTTCTGGAAGGCCTCAACGGCCTCGAATGGCCCGAAAAGGTCAAGAAAATGCAGACCGACTGGATCGGCCGCTCTTACGGCGCCGAAGTCCAGTTCCCCGTAGAGGGATCCGACGAGAAGATTACGGTCTACACAACCAGACCGGATACGCTCCACGGCGCCACCTTCATGGTTCTCGCACCGGAACATGAGCTCGTCTCCAAACTTACGACACCGGAGCAGAAGGAAGCCGTTGAAGCCTACTGCGCCATGGCCGCCAACAAATCCAGCGTCGACCGCGTCCAGAATAAAGAGAAAACCGGCGTCTTCACCGGAACCTGCGCCATCAACCCCCTGAACGGGGCTAAAGTACCGGTCTGGATTTCCGATTACGTACTTGCCGATTACGGCACCGGCGCCATCATGTGCGTTCCGGCCCATGATGACCGCGATTTTGCTTTCGCAAAGAAATTCGATCTGCCGATCGTCCAGGTAATCGCAAAGGACGGCGTGGAGATCCCGGATATGCAGGAAGCTTATACTGAAGCATCCGGCACCGTCATCAATTCCGGCGAATGGAACGGCATGGAATCCTCCGTCCTGAAGCAGGAAGCCCCGGCCATGATCGAAAAAATGGGGATCGGCAAAAAGACGGTCAACTACAAGCTGCGCGACTGGGTCTTCTCCAGACAGAGATACTGGGGCGAACCCATCCCGATCATCCACTGCGAAAAGTGCGGCGCCGTTCCCGTTCCCGAGGACCAGCTGCCGGTTCTGCTTCCGGATGTGGAATCCTATCAGCCGACGGATACCGGCGAGTCACCGCTTGCGGCGATCGACGAGTGGGTGAATACGACCTGCCCCTGCTGCGGAGGCCCCGCAAAGAGGGAGACAAACACCATGCCCCAGTGGGCGGGATCTTCCTGGTATTTCCTCCGCTATGTGGACGTGAAGAACCGCGAAGCCCTGGTCAGCCGGGAGAAAGCAGACAAGTATCTGCCTGTCGACATGTATATCGGCGGTGTCGAGCACGCCGTGCTCCATCTGCTGTATTCGAGATTCTATACGAAGTTCCTGCATGACATCGGAGCCATCGACTTTGACGAGCCCTTCCGCCGTCTGTTCAACCAGGGTATGATTCTGGGACCGAAGGGTGTCAAGATGAGCAAGTCTCTCGGCAATGTCGTCTCTCCCGACGATATGGTCCGCGATTACGGCTGTGACTCTCTGAGAATCTATGAGCTCTTCATCGGACCGCCCCAGCAGGATTCGGCCTGGGACGAGAGAGGAATCGACGGCGTCAACCGCTTCCTCAACAAGTTCTGGAACACGGCTGTTGTGAGTATTGAAAACAAGACAGAGGCGACTCCGGAAATGATCAGGCTCCGCCATAAGCTGATCTCCGACATCACCATGCGCCTCGACCAGTTTGCTCTCAATACGGCTGTTTCCAAGTTCATGGAATACAATAACCAGATGCAGAAGATCGCGCAGGAATGCGGCGGCGTGGATCTCGAAACAGTCGGCACATATGTCACGCTCCTCGCACCGTTTGCTCCGCACATCTGTGAGGAACTGTGGGAGAGACTCGGACATACCGATTCCGTGTTCCACGAGAAATGGCCGGAAGCAGACAAATCGCTGGCCGCGGACGATGTCCGCGAGATTCCGGTTCAGCTGAACGGCAAGACGAAAGCCGTGATTTCCATCAGCGCCGAAGCTTCCAGAGAGGAAGCGCTCGAGGAAGGAAGAAAGGCAGTGGCTTCACGCCTTGAGGGAATGAAAATCGTGAAGGAAATTGTCGTTCCGGGCAAAATCATCAACTTTGTCATACGTAAGTAATCATGCAAAAAAGTTACCGGTGAGAGTTCTCATTGGTAACTTTTGCAGTTATCTGAAAAATACAGGAGACCTCTATGGCATTTGACGGCATCACGACAGCAAATCTCGTGTCCGATCTGAAAAACACGATTGCCGGCTGCTGCATCAGCCGGATCATCCAGCCCGAGAAAGATGAGCTGCTGCTCACGGTCAGGGTCAGAAGGGAGCAGTATCTGCTCTCCCTGAGCGCCAATGCATCCCTGCCGCTTCTCTATCTGACGGACAGAAAAAAAGAGGCGCCGATGACGGCCCCGAATTTCTGCATGCTCCTCAGAAAGCACATGCAGGGAGGCGTCATTCTGGACATCGCGCAGCCGTCGCTCGAACGCATCGTCATTCTGACCATCCAGCATCATAACGAAATGGGCGACACGGTCAGACGCAGACTGATCATCGAGCTGATGGGCAAGTACAGCAACATTATTTTCACCGACGAAAATGATACCATCATCGACAGCATCAAACGGGTTCCCGAAAGCGTCAGCTCTGTCCGCGAAGTGCTTCCCGGAAGGAAGTGGTTTATCCCTGCGCAGGAGGGCCGGTCCGATCCCTTTGCGGTGTCGGAGAAAGGGGAATTCCGCGCGGTTATGGAGAAGACCCGTCAGGATCTCGTGCGCGGAATCTGCGGCAGCTTTACCGGATTCTCCAAAACGGCGGCCGAGGAGCTCTGCTTTGAGGCCGGGGCGGATCCGCGAAAAGGCTGGGGAGATCTCGATGAAGACGGCAGGGAAGCACTCGGGCAGGCCTTTGAGAATCTGATCGCGGC
>CACXFM010000141.1 GCA_902766955.1 uncultured Lachnospiraceae bacterium
AGTGCGTACTGCTCTTCCGGATAGTTGATGGTGAGCTTGCCGTCGTGGACTTCCAGCTCGCCTTCCATGCCGCAGAGGCAGCAGATCGCATGTGTGGTGCCGGGCTCGATATAGAAGTTATTCATATGGCAGTGCGGGCACACACCTTCGGGACCCTGCCACTTCGCATTCGGAATATCGTTTGCCGCATTGCCCAGATTGACGCCGATCTGATGGGCTCTGGCCAGTGCTGCGTCGTCCATCAGGATGGTCTTGGACCACTGGAATCTGTCGTTGTCAATGATCTTCCACATGGGGCTCATGGCCAGAACGCCGTGTCCGAGCTGTACGAGTGTGCCCCAGTCGGATCCGCCGACGCCGATGAAGGAAATGACCTTGTCCTTTAAGAGTCTCGGGTCGACACCCGGGCCGCCGTGCTCTTTGCTGAGCTTGTCTGCAATGAAGAGGTTGCCGCGGTCCATGGAGGGGCCGAAGCGGTCACAGATCGTGTGGATGATGCCGGGGACGCCCATCTCGAAAATGGGGGACGCCATAATGATGCCGTCCGCGTCCAGCATTTTGTTGAGCAGCCACATGAAATCATCTTTCTGCACGCAGATGCGGCCTTTGCCGCCCATCATGGCCTTGACGCAGGCGATACAGCCGGTACAGGGCTTGATTTCAACCTTGTGGTGCAGGTTGATGAACTCGATTTCGGCGCCGGTTTCCTGCGCGCCCATCAGAGCTTCCTTGCACATGGCGTCATTGGCGCCGTTAAAAGTTCCTGATGAAATGCCGAGAATCTTTGCCATTTGTTACCTCCTTTTCAATCGCTGTGATTCCATCCTGTTCCGCAGACAGGGAGAGCGTTTAAAATTTTCCTACCTTGGTGAGTTTCTTCGGAACTTTGACCGATCCGTTATTGACGACAATCGCCTCTTCATCGCAGGCGGAGACGCATTTTCCGCAGCTGGTACACATATCCTGGTCGATCATGTGGATAAACTTGCGTTTTCCTTCGATTGCCATCTCGTCACATTCGTCGATACAGTCGCCGCAGGCGGTGCACTTCGCCGGATCAATCACATACGTCTTCTTCGAGAATGCGCTGCACACGCCGGCTGGACACTTCTTTTTGACGATATGGGTCAGCAGTTCTTCGCGGTTACATTCCACGGAAGACACCGCGCATGCGGCCATGTTCTGCCCGAAGGAACAGAATGCCCCGGCCGTAATCAGCGGACCGATGTCCATGACCATATCCAGGTCTTCTTTTTTGCCTTTTCCTTCCGTGATTCCCTTGAAAATCTCTGCCATGTGCCAGCTGCCCTCGCGGCAGAGGACACATTTCCGGCAGGACAGATCCAGCGCCTGCTTCATGAGCCGGGCCGTCTGATCCGCCATGCAGTCCTTTTCTCCGAAGGCTCTGACGGAATCAAACATGGATCCGGTGCCGATGGCGCAGCTTTCCGGGTTCCGGGTAAAGGTGCCTGTCACCCCGCCGGCCAGCACGCCTTTGGGTGCGTCGGCTCCGGCTGCCTTGAGAAGCTCACCGACGGTCGTGCCCGTGGGAACCTCCGCGACGGATGCGCCGTCACCGGTTCTGATGATCACGATCTTTGTCTCGGTGTACCCCGGTTCAGCCATGGCACAGAGCCTCAGCAGGTCTTCCGCTCCCACGGTGACCGTGGGGAGACCCTTATATCCCTGTGAAGGGAAGGCCCTGTCCAGGGGACATGATCTGAGTTCGCCTGTTTCAAGTATATGGAAGAGGGCCGAGTCCTCCCGGAGGACGGGAGAACATTCGAGCCGGACGATCTCCGCGCCTTCCGGAGCCCAGCTGATGTCTTCCGGCGCGGCGACGATGATTTTCTCCGCGCCGATCGCACCGGCCAGCGCTGCCGCTGCGGCTTTCATTCTCTCTCCTGCTCTCTCCGTGAGTTCGGCGTTGAATCCGGACCCCGGTTCTTCCGAGACCAGGTCGATGATCAGAACGGCTTCTTCCCTGGAAGCGGCGTCTTCGATCTGCTTTTTAAGATTCTGCCCGTGTCTGTTGAGAAAGTCCGCTTTCTTTGCGGATTCCGGACTCAGGTCCGGTGCGGGGGCGTCTGTCAGCATAATCCATGCCGCCAGATCCCTGAGGTCTGCAGTCTTCATCATGCCTTATACGCCTCCTTCCGTGTAGTCATTCCAGAATTTCTGCGGTTTCAGGTCACATCTCAGATCGCACTGCAGACATCTGGCCGCCTCGCAGGAGGCCAGGGTATCGTCAAAACCGAGATCCATGGGCCCGCATGTCTGCCAGTCACGAACCCGCTCGGGAACGGGCACAACCCTGGGAGCGGTTCTCTTAAGTTCGCCGAAGTTTTCGATCACGCCGATGTGCGGGTCACGGACCTGCTCATCCGCCAGGTGTTCCTCTATGCAGCCGTCGCCGCCCAGATATACATCAATGGCCGAAATGGCCTCTCTCGCAAATGCAATGGCAGAAATCACGGAACGGGTTCCGGTGACAGCGTCTCCGACTGCCCAGACTCCTTCCACGGATGTCTCGCCGTGATCGCCTTTGGATGCAATATAATTTCCGTGTGTCAGTTCCAGACCGAAAGCCTCGGGATCCATGGGGATCGTGGGGCGCTGGCCGACCGCAAAAATCACGGTGTCCGCGGGAAGCACTTCCTCCGTGCCTTCCAGTTTGTCAAATACCATGCGGCCGTTTTCCTTGCGGAAGTTGCCGACCTTCTGGATCACGACACCGCTGACATGTCCGTTCTCCCCCTGAATCTCGGGGAACGTCCGGGAGTTGTGAAGCACAACGCCCTCCTCTTCGGCCCAGGCGCGCTCTTCGTCGGTTGCCGTCATGGCGTCGTAGGCTTCCAGACATGCCATGTCGACGGTTTCCGCACCCAGACGGAAAGCTGCGCCGGCACAGTCGACGGCCACGTTTCCGCCGCCCAGGATGACGACATGTTTCCCGACGGAAGCTTCTCCCGTCTCAAAGCGGCGGAGGAAATCCGTATTGACCTGAACGCCGTCCAGATCATTTCCGGGGATCGGGAGCCTCACTCCGTCATGCGTGCCGACGGATACGAATACAGCATCAAACCCTTCCTTCAGGAGCGACGGCGCATTGGCGACTTCCGAGCCGGTTTTGACGGTGATGTCGTTTCCTTCCAGAATATCCGCGATTTCCCTGTCCAGAGTCTCCCTGGGCAGGCGGTAGGACGGGATGCCGTAGCGGAGCTGTCCGCCCAGTTTTTCGCGCGCTTCGAAGACCGTGACGGAATGTCCCAGCTTCGCGCCGTAATATGCGGCCGTGAGGCCTGCAGGCCCTCCGCCGATCACGGCAATCTTTTTGCCTGTTGCAGGCTTATGGAAAGCTCTCTTCTTCCACTCTCCGTCGTCATGTTCCGCCGCAAAGCGCTTCAGATTGCGGATGGAGACCGGTTCATTCAGATAAGCATGCTTGCACTCGGATTCGCAGTCGTGAACGCAGATGTATCCCAGTGAATGCGGGAACGGAACCTTCTCCCGGACCGTCGCGTTTGCCTGTGCGTAATTTCCCTGCTTAATGAAGCGGATATAGCGCGGCACATCAATATGAGCCGGACATCCGAAGCGGCAGGGCACATATCCGTCCTCTCTGGTGCGGCCCTCGATTCTGTCCATGATCTCCTTGTGTTCGCGGATGGAACCGGTCGGACAGACTTCCACGCAGGCCGTGCAGAATCTGCAGTTTGCATGAATAAGGGAATCCCCGTTGACGACGACCCGGAGCCGGCCGTCCACTTTATCAAATTTAATTGCTCCGACGCCTCTCAGCTCTTCGCAGGCTCTCACGCACCTGCCGCAGAGAATGCAGCGGTACATCTCATGAAGAATAATCGGATTCTCCGTATCCGCTTTCACATTGATCGGATTGGCCTTCAGCTTTCTTCCCGTGTCCCCGACGTACTGGGAAATGGATGCCAGCTGGCATTTTCCGTACTTCGGACATCCGGTGCACTCCGCCGGGTGTGTTTTGAACATAAAATCACAGCTCAACTTACGCACGTTTTCCGCTGTCTCGTCATGTGTGTCAATGACCATCCCGTCTTCGCATTTTGTGATGCATGACGTCACGAGTCCTTCGACGCCTTCCTGTCTGACGACGCACATGCGGCAGGAACCGGTGGGATGAAGGTTGTCATGGCTGCAGAGGTGCGGAATATAGATTCCGTGGTCCAGGGCAGCCTGGAGAATCGTCTGCTCCGAATCGGCGGTGATGACCCTGCCGTCGATTGTCAGTGTGACTTTTTCACCCATCTTTATGCCTCTTATATAATATGCTGGCGTCTCCCGGATGAAGCCCGGGAGACGCTGTGGTTATGATCAGTTTTCGTCTGCGTATTCCGCGGCACCCGAGCCTGCGAAACGGCCCGTGTTGAGGCAGTAGCCCATCGTGTTGCCCGGCAGAAGGAACATATAGGAGTCCCCGTAGATCGTGCAGGTGTCGGTTCCGGCCGCATACAGTCCCGGAATCGGTTCCCAGTCAGCCGTGAGGACCTGGCAGTCTTCGTTGATCTTGATGCCGCCGAGTGTGCCGTATGCGCCGGGACGGAACTTCGCCGCATAGAAGGGCGCTTTCTCGATCGGCTTCATATATTTGGAGGGCTTATAGAACAGGGTGTCGGACGAGTCGCACATGTCGTTGTACTCGTCGATCGTCTCTTCCAGCTGCTCCGGATCAATGTCGCACAGTTCGGCGAGTTCTTCGATCGTATCTGCCTTTACCACATCCGGATTGCCGTTTGCGATGGAGTTTTCGATCGCTTCAAGCAGATCCGAGACGTCATCCGGATGATGGACGAAGTTGGTTACATCCACGCCCTTCTTCATGTAGTATTTAGCGATCTTGGAATCGATGATGGAGAAGCCGATGGCATCCTTCTGGAAGGAAATCGCGTTTCCGCAGAAGGTGGTGTTCTGCATCTCTTCTTCGTTGATGAAGCGCTTGCCGAGTTTGTTAACCATGAGGTTGGGCTGCATGAATACGGCGGGAATGCAGTCCGGGCCGGCATCGGAATTCGGCAGAATATACATCATTTCAACGTTCATCGGCGTGGAACCCGCACCGGCTTCCTCGGCCATATGGATGCCGTCGCCCTTGAGTCCGGGAATCGCGAAGTTGAACATGTCTCCCTGGAATGTGTAGCCGGTCCGCTCCTTGATCATCTGCGGGTTATCGCCGCATCCGCCGGTGGCGATGACGACGGCTTTGCAGTTGCACTGGACTTCCTCTCCCGTGCTGTCAACGCCGATGACGCCGCAGACTTTGCCCTCCTCATCCTTGAGGATTTTCTTGGCGGGAGTTTCCATGAGGAATTCGGCTCCGTTTTCCGCTGCGTAGTCGCGGATGGCTTTATTCATAATGGCGCCGCCGTTGCGTCCGATGCCGCCGTTGACGGCCACGATGTGCCAGCTGGCATTGGACTTGGGGAAATACTTGTAAGCACCGGCAAATTCGACGCCGCAGGATTCCTCCAGCCACTTAATGGTGCCGGCAGAATTTTCGAAATACTTCTTGACCATGCGGGCGTCGCTTCTCCAGTGTGTATACTCCATGAACTGCTTAAATGCAGTTTCAAGATCGATGTCGACCATCATATCCATCTGCTGCTTGGTTCCGATTCCTAAGGGGCCCATGCCCATATTGGCGGCACCGCCGGAAACATTGGCTTTCTCAAAAACAACTACTTTTGCACCATCCTCTGCAGCCTGTGCGGCAGCAGCAAGTCCGGACGGGCCCGACCCGATGACGACAACGTCAGCTTCAAATGTTTTCATTTCCCTTATGACTCCTTTCATTTCTGTAAGTCTATTATGTCCCGCCGCGTTTGAGAGCAGGATGATAATACATGTAAATAAACCAGATGGATCATGAGGCAGGGATATAGTAAGTGGCATCTGTCAGCGGATGCCTGCTATATGATTGTGTGATAACACAGACTCTGCCGGTGAAAAGGAAGCGGATAATGTCAAAATATTTTTGCAGAGATGAGATAGCTTGACATATATATAGAAAATTATATTTGTTTCATGGATGCCAGACAATGTGATATAGTTTAATTCAGACGGCGTATTTGCCTGTTCTATTGTGCATTTACACAAGGTTGTAGCAGGCATAAAAAAGGGCTGCTTAAACGGCTCTTTACGCGCTTATCTCGCGCCTGCGCGGGCAGACAACTGAAAAACGCATACAGGAGAACTTGAGGTTCTGCCTGTATGCGTTTCTATAGAAAGAATGAAATAAAAAAGATTGTCCGCCGATCACATGGTATTCGCGAAGGAAGTCTCGAGCATATCCAGCGCTGCATTGTATCTGGCCCGCAGCTTCTCCGGGCAGCCGTCTCTCAGATTGTCGCGCAGATCCGCCAGTTTGACCGTGACGGCATCGGGATGCCTGCGGATGCTCTGAATATAATCATAATACGATGTGTCAGGCTTTCTGGTCAGAATCGTGACAATATCGACATATCTGCGTTCGATACCGGCATTCAGCAGTTCTTCTTCCGTGGTGTCGGTATCCTCAATTACGTCATGCAGAATGCCTGCGATCCGCAGGCCCCCGCTCAGAGAATTCATAACACGGATGGGATGATGAATATAATCAACTCCCTGCTTGTCGACCTGTCCCGCGTGTTTCTCCTCGGCAATTTTAAGCGCAATCTCAAGCTGCTTTTCTTCTGTCAAAGCGGTACCCTCTTTAAGTGGATGTTCATTGCTTCCGAGTCATCTTGATTTCGACTATCCTTCGCTTAAAAAGAGTATAACTCACGGAATCTTTAGAATCTACGTAGATTTCTTGAATAAATTTTGAACAATCAGTCAATTGTCACAAAACTGTCACACTGACTCACATTTCATTGCGGTCATAAATGACCACGGGCGTGCCGTCCTCGATGAGATCGTACAGCTCAACGACCTGGTCAAACGGCGTATTGATGCAGCCGTGACTGCCGTTATTGTAGTAGATCGATCCGCCGTATGAGGACCTCCACGAGGAATCGTGGATGTAGACACCGTCTTCATTCAGCATAATCGCATAATTCACGAACGTGGAACCGTAGCTCCCGTACATGGTGTAATCCGTGAGTTTGCCGATTACGTAGAGAATTCCGGTCGGCGAACGCCGCTCCGGTGTCATCATGCCGGTCACGACGTCCGTCGAGACCATGAGTTCCCCGTCCTGATAGTACCACATGTGCTGCTGGTCAATACTGATCTCAATGTATGTCGATCCGATATCATCGCCGTCGGGGGTGATCCGTCTGCCGGTCCGCTCCCAGACTGATTCGATTTCCTGCGACTGACCGCTCAGGATGGCGTTTCGGATTGCTTCTCTCGTGTCGTGCGGCTCCAGGATGAATCCGTATGTGTCGTCATCTCCTCCGCCGAGCGTGAGCGTGTCCCCTGCACTTGTGGTGAACGAACGCGGTTTCTTATAGGTATCGTATTTTTGAGCCAGGCCGTCCACGTAACTGTTCAGCGCATCCTCAGAGAGCGTGACGGTGCCGTCGGAGGGATTAAACTGAAGCCAGTCAAAGAACGTCTTTTTGTCGATCTGTATGGAAGACCCGTAAAGATCCATGGTGATGACGGCGTTCTGTATATCGTTGATGGTTTTATAGGCCTTCTGGATGGACTCATCCTTCGTGTGGACCAGCGCTCTTTTGTAACAGCCCTGTCCCGCGAGGTCGATCTCCGTCTCCCCACTCTCCACCGCGTCTCTCACGGCCGTCAGAACGGCCTCCGGATCGAGGCGGTTTCCGTCGTCGGAAGGAACCAGGACGTACTTTTTTTTCTTTTTGCTTTTGACGATGGCTGCATCCTTCGGGTCCCTGATGCCGTCCCCGGAAATACATTTGAGCCCCAGAATTTTCTCGCGGAGCTTTTCCTCGCTGTATGTAAAACCTTCGCCGATTTCGAGTTCTTCCGGACGGAACAGATTCACCGCCCACAGCCTGTGATCCTGCGACTGCTGCAGTTCTTCCGGTGTCCGGGCCCAGATGTGCCTGTAGTCGAGGTCCTTATACGCAATTGTTTCCGTCGAGCCGTCCAGTGTTTTCAGCGTGATGACCTTGTCCGTATCAATCTTCTCCACAGAGGCGGTGACCTCCTGCGGAGTCAGGCGGCTGATGTCCTGACCGTTGACCGTTGTGTTGGGCAGAAACACTCCGTCCAGTTTCTGATACTGGTAATAGTATGTGACGCCGGCGGCAGCAACTGCCGCCGTCACCAAAACAACACACGCAGCGGCTTTTTTCCCCCTGCGTGCTTTTACGGACGGGTCCTTCCCGGCAGCACCGGACCGTCTGTCCGGCGCCGCAGATCCGCCATTTTTTTTCTTCATAATAATAAAACTCCCCTTTTAACCCCTTGAAAAAAACGGTTCTTTTACGAAGCCTTTTCCGCTTCGGGCTTTTTCCCGCGGATGACCTCAAGCAGTTCTCCCGTATCGGCGAATCTGTACTCCCCGCCATCGAGCACGGTGTCCCCTTCGGCCATCTTGCCGATGTCGTCAAAATAGTAAATCTGACCGTCAATCTCGTACCAGCCGGTGAGGGCGTGCCCGTCTCCGGCGAGATAGAAGGTGCCGGTGTCGGGATCCGTGTACCAGCCGCTGTCGATGATACCGTCGTCGCCGGCGTGATACCGCCTGCCGTCAGCCCTGAACCACCCGTGTACCAGTATACCGCTTTCATCCGCATAATACCAGTACCTGCCGTCAGATATCCAGCCGGTATGAATGACGCCTTCCCCGTCAGCCGCGTAGGTATTGCCGCCGTCATGAATCCATCCGGTCATGACTTCGCCCTCCGGATTAAAGAAATAGAGCGTGCCGTCTATATTCTGCAGACCGGATGCAGGTTCCCCGTCAACATAATAGATTTTTGTATCCTGCAGAGCCTGCCATCCCGTATAGCCCGGAACCTCCTCTCCGGATTCCGCCTCTGATTCCGTCCCGTCATTCCATGCCGTGTCGGCGGGCAGCTCGGCGGCAGACACCTCTCCCTCCGTGTCGGCGGCCGTCAGGGTCGTTCTGGGGAGGCCATCATCTTCATAGTCCTCTTCGGAGTAAGGATAATAGCCCGCCGCCTCGACGCCGGAAATAATCAGGTCAAAGATCGTTCTGTACGTATCGCCCGTATAATGAAGCCCGTCTACCGTGGCAAAATTGCCGATGATGGCGGAATACAGATCCAGGTAATAGACATCCTGCGAAAGCAGCGGCTGAATCGTGTTATTCCAGTAGACAATGTCGGAATTATGTTCCTCGTGGTTCAGGGCATCATCGACAGGTGTGATGGACGCATAGAATGTCTGGGCCCCTCTCGCTCTCCATTCCGCCGCTTTCTCGTTGATGGCGGCGGCATACTGGGGCACACGGAACTGGTCGACGACGTCATTGACGCCGAGCGTGATGACGACTGCCGTGCCCGGCCCCACATCTCCGTCAATCGTGGGGAACCCCTCCGACATCATCCAGAGATACCCCATGCCGATTTTGTAGCACCAGGACACTCCGGCATCGCCGACAAACTGGTGCATCTCTTCGGCCCTGGAATCACCCAGGATAATAATACCGGCGGGTGCCGCGGAAACAAAACGGGTGCCGAATCCCGCTGCCGCAATCAGGGCGGCAAGATAAAGATAAATTTTCAGAATCGCTGTCTTTTTCATGAAGCAAAGTCCCTTCGGAAACAACTTAAAAACGTCTGCTGTCTCAACAGTGATTGTAACACGAAAAGGCGCGTACAAACGCGAAGATTTTGTGAACAGCTTATCAGCCGGAACGGGAAATTGATTTGTCGAAAGCCTCACCGGCATGGTAAACTGGAAAAAAAGAAAGACCGGAACAATCGGGTAGAGGAACGGTGCATATGGACTGCGAAAATATTTCAGCGAGACAGAGAGCGATACTTGACTATCTTAAGCGGACTATTTCGGAAAAGGGCTATCCGCCCTCCTTCCGGGATATCTGTGAGGCGGTGAACTTAAAATCCACGGCCTCCGTACACAAACACCTGACGGAGCTTGAACAAAAGGGCTATATCAGGAGGGACCCCCTGAAGCCCCGCGCGATCGAGATCGTGAAAGACGAAGAGCCGCCCCGCCGGACAGAGGAGATCGCGGACATCCCGCTTCTGGGCCGTGTGGCGGCCGGCACTCCCCTGCTTGCGGCAGAGAATATAGAAGAATACTTCCCCCTGCCCGTCAGTTATCTGCCGGACCGGGAAGTCTTTATGCTGTCCGTGAAGGGCGACAGCATGATCAAGGCGGGCATCCTTGACGGAGACCGGATCATTGTCGCCAGACAGGAAACCGCGACCAACGGGGATATCGTGGTGGCGCTGATCGAAGATTCCGCGACAGTCAAGAGATACTACCGGGAGTCCGGATATATCAGGCTTCAGCCTGAAAACGACCTGCTGGAACCGATCATTGTCAGAGATCAGATCCGAATCCTGGGAAAAGTAATCGGCGTGCTCCGTCTGCTCTGACTTAATGTCCGACGATTTATGGACAATGCCGGGCGTATGTAGTATATTTGATATAACTTTTTAATAAAATCATACGATTTTCAACAGGAAGGAGATGCTTATGATGAGAAAACGCATTGGGGTTGTCTGCCTGACTGCATTCATGCTGCTGCAGGGATGTGTGCCGGCCGCGGCCGATTCAACAGTGACCCAGCTGTCAGCCCGGGATCTGATCCTCAACCGGTATACCGACGTACTCGGCTTCCGCGGAAAGGACTCGAATCTGTACGGCCTCATTGACGCGGAAGGGAATCCGGTTACGGAAGCGAAATATTCCTATCTGTCCACAGTCTCCCAGATGCCGTATTTCAAAGTGGAGGTTCCGGATTCTGCTGACGGGATCCACAACAACGGTCTGATTGATGATCAGGGGAATACGATCATTCCTCCCGAATATGCGGATATTTCCGTCATATCGGACCGCTGGTCCGTCGGCATCATGCTGACGCCGTCGGGCGCGGATGAGAAGGACTATACATACTCGGATCTCAGTTCCGGCGATAAATCCTTCTACAGAATCGATACGGTTGATTTTTATTTCAGAGGAGAAAAAGTCGGCACCTTGTCGCGCTCCGAATATGACGGTTCCGTGACAGCGCACGGAGACTATATCTGCGTCGCCGACCGCAAAAAGGCCAGGCATTTCTACAACAGCAGCTTTGAGGAATCGCCTGTGGCAGCCGAGTCTTCTTCGGAATATGAGACCAAATACAAGAACGGCAAGACCTTCTATACCCATAACGGAAGCGGCGAGGCCGCGTTTACCGAAGGCTGCCCTCTGACACCTGAGGAAGTGGACTCTGCCTTTATCTATCGGGAGGGAGCCGTTTACGATCTGCAGGGAACCGAAGTCTTTAAGACGGCTCAGAATTATGATTCTATGAGAGACTTCACAGGCGGCTACGCGGTCGTTTCCATGAACGGACTGAAGGGTCTGATCGATCAGGAAGGGAATGAGGTGATTCCCGTCGAATACGACGAACTCGGCTACTACGGGGTTCAGCCGTTCCAGAACGGCTATATCAGCGCGGTGAAAGACGGCAAGTTCGGATTCCTTGACGAAAACGCACAGGTAAGCTGTGATTTCGTATACAGTAAGGATGCCGTCCGCGATTATTCGCCCTTCGCGAAGATCCAGAACCTTGACGGCTCCGTCATCGTCTTAAGCGCCGCCGTCGGGGAACTACCCGAGCATTACAAGGAAGTGACATTCCCGGCTTCTTCCGGCAGCGTCTGCTTCATCGGACAGAACGACGCCAACGAATATTCGCTCGTGGACCTGTACGGAAATACGATCATTCCCTACAGCGATAATTATATCGACGTCAATGCGGCCGGAACGGTCGCTACCGTGAGGACGGATTACGGTGAGTATGAAATCCACCGCCTGGATCCCGCGGCGGGAAATCCGGATTCCGCAGCCGAAACTGCCGAAGACGAGTCCGGAAGCTGGACCTGCGTAAACGGCCATGAAGGAAATACCGGCAACTTCTGCTCGGAATGCGGTGCGCCGAGACCGGCCGTGTGTCCGTCCTGCGGATACGAATTTGAGGGAGAAAAGCCGAACTTCTGCCCCAACTGCGGAGCAGACTTAAGCGAATAAAAGATCACCTGAGCAACGGGAAACGGGGCTGTCACATCGACAGCCCCGTTTTTTGGTTCAGATATGATTTTTCAGATCGGCCACCGTCACGTTCTTTGTATAAAGCATGGAGGCAAGCCACTTGTTTTTATTTGCCGGCGAGATGGACGACGCTCTCGAAAATGCCGAGGGCTTCGTGATCTTTGTCAGGACGCCTCTGTAGATGGCGGATGCCCGGCAGCTGGCAATCCCGTACCCTCTCCTTGAGTCTCTGGAGGAGGAACCGGTCGATGACCAGTAATAAATGATGTCATCCCGCTTTCCGGAACTGTTGGTGGCATATTTGGAGCCGATAAAGACAACCATGTGGCCGCGTTCCACTGCGCCGATGGCATCAGAGCGGAAGATCTTCAGGAAATCCCCGGGTTCGGCCTTGGCCCATGTGTTCCAGTAAGCAGTCGAGGAACTGTATTCCGAGCGGTTTCCGATATAGATATTCTTTCCGGCTCCCAGCTCTTTGATCAGAACGGCCATTCCCGGACCGTTGGCATTGGCTCTGCCCCAGCAGCCAACCCCGTCTTCCTGCGGGGCATACCGCAGACCGCTGACGGTGTAGGGTCTCAGCGCGGTCCACGCGGAACTGCCGATGCTGCTGCCGTTATAATCGGAAATTGTCTTCAGGAGAAGCATATAGCAGGCGGAGGAACAGAAAGACGGACGCGCCTTGTCCATATTAATGACGGCTCTGCCTCCGCTCATTTTAAAGGCCGCATTCATGCCCTGGTACGTGCTCTGGCTGTAAGGACCTCCGGAACCTGATGTATAATAGCCCCCGAAATCCGCTACCTCGGAGATTTCCCTCAGGACCAGCGAGTTCCAGCTCCTGGGTTTGCCCAGTCCCTTTGTGTAATTGGGAATCAGCTTGTGGAGGTTATAGAGCATCTGGACGCCTTCGGAGCGTCTGATCGATGCCTTGGGTTTAATGGCGGATGAAGAACCGGGCATGACCACCTTCGCCTTGATGCACCACTTAAAAGCAGTCTTTGCATGGGACGGCAGTGAGGATGCATCGCTGTAGGAACCGAGGCTGGCTGCTTTGTTCATGTTGCAGCCGCGGTATTTCGCAAAGCGGTACAGGTAGACGGCACAGTTCTGGCGCGTCGCCGCATAGGTCGGGTAGAATTTTTTGGCTTTGACGACAATGCCCTTCTCATAAGCCCAGGCAACCGCCTTTTTACAGGACGATGACATGGCGGAGGTATCCGAAAACGGCAGAACCGCGGACGAATACGGCTTGCCCGCCATTCTCCAGATCGCTTTCAGCAGGGCGCCTCTCGTCAGGTATCTGTTGGGACCGAACGTGCCTTTGGCGACGCCGGGGAGAATGCCGCTGACATTGGCCCAGTCCGCCGCCGTGCGCTCCTTTGCATAGGTGCCCAGATCCGAATAATCAATCACGCCCCTGTAAGATGCGGCGGATACCGCCGCGGCCTGAAACGGCGCGGCAAAAAGGATCAGAGCCGTCAGCAGACAGAGGAATTTCCGCAGAGATACGATTCGTCGCTCCATGACAGTCTCCTTTCATGAAAAACATAAGAACGTGGTGTGGTTTCGGGATTGCCTCCGCGCAGAATCAGAAACTGCTTCCCAGAGACAACAGCGTTTCCAGATTTTCATTATAAGTTTCCCGGCGCACCGTCCGGAACCCGTTGGGATCAGACGTGCGGCCGGTGTACCTGCAGAAAGCGTCCATGACGGCGGCCGGCTTCAGATTCACACTGCTCCCCGCGGAGCAGGTGACAAGGACGGACCGCACACCAGCGGACTCTTCGGAAGAAAGAGCTCCGGGATGCGGCAGATCTGCGGCCGACATCGAGCGGATCATGGGACGGATGTCCACCTCCTTCTCCGATTTCTTCGTCTTCTTATGTATCATGATATGATCTTCCGCCAGAAAACACAACACCATATCGTTGAGTTCCTCTGCCGGCAGGCCGGACAGAAACGAATCTTTAAGCAGAAGCTGCCAGGACGCATACCGGACCAGGGACATGGCCTTGCTGTCTCTGGTCTGGCCCACCCTCGCGGCACCCGTGATCCGGACACCCGGCGGCATGGCCGCATTCAGCTGCCCGCAGAAGACGGAGACCGGCGGAGGCAGCGGCAGCGCGTCATTGTCCAGACCGATATCCTTCATTCTGTAGAGATCATGCTCGCTCAGAGGCGCCATATCGCGGAAGGCAAATTCAATATCCGCATAGTCTCCGGCCGTCTCCTCTCCCACGCCCAGAGGCGCGGCGAAACTGAGCAGCATGTGCGGATTAAATCCGGATGTATAGACAGCGGGAAGCCCGCTCTTTTTGACCGCCTTCTGAAAGGTCCTCATAAAATCGAGGTGACCGACAAAGCGGATAGATCCTGTTTTGGTAAAACGCAGACGGATTTTCATGTCTCTCCTCCCGGCATCTCTCCTGCCTTCCCGGACGCTCCTCCAAGAGACTGCTTTCCGATATAAGCCGGATTATTATTATCCCGTTCCTCAAAACAGACTCCGCACCCGAAGCTGCGGGCACCGCAGCCCGAGCAGGCGGAACGGCAGTGCAGGGTCACATCCCCGCTGCCCACGGCCTTTTCCCACTCGCGCAGCAGAAATGCGCGGCTGACGCCGACGTCGATAAAATCCCAGGGGAAGATTTCATCCGCTTTCCGCGGGCGTTTCGTGTAGAAATCGACGTCGATTCCGGCTTCGCGGTATGCTTCCTTCCAGATGCCGTAATTGAAATAATCTGTCCAGGAATCAAACACGGCGCCTTTTCTGTACGCCAGTTCGATCACGTCTGCAATCCGTCTGTCGCCCCTGGCCAGCAGGCCCTCCAGTTCGGTTCCGTCTGCTTCATGCCATTTGTAGTGAATTCTCTTCTGATTGTTCATCGTCCGGATCTCATCGCGGACCGTATGGGCATAATTTACATACTCTGCCGGCGCGGACATGGAAGCCCACTGGAAAGGCGTGAATGGCTTCGGCACCAGGAACGAGGTGCTGACCGTGACATCGACGGCTCCCTGTCTCTTTTCTTTGGGGACTTCGTCGTAATACGCTTCACATATCTTCTGGGCCAGGTGGGCGATGCCTTTCCGGTCTTCGTCCGTCTCCGTCGGAAGGCCGAGCATAAAATACAGCTTCACCTTGTTCCAGCCGCCCCTGAATGCCTGGGAGGCCCCTGCCAGAATCTCCTCTTCCGTCAGGCCCTTGTTGATCACGTCGCGGAGTCTCTGCGTGCCGGCTTCCGGCGCAAAGGTGAGCGAACTCTTGCGGACGTCCTGCACCTTGTTCATGACATCCAGCGAAAAGTTGTCGATGCGGAGAGACGGCAGCGAGATGTTGACATGCTGTTTCTGGTATGTATCGATCAGGTGCGTCAGCAGCTCCGGCAGGCAGCGGTAGTCGCTGGAGCTCAGGGAACTCAGCGAGATCTCCTCATAGCCGCTCTGCGAGAGCATGGATTCCGCATACCGCTTCAGGGTCTCAATACTGCGCTCCCTGAGCGGCCTGTAAACAATACCCGCCTGGCAGAAGCGGCATCCCCTGATGCAGCCCCTCTGAATTTCCAGTACAACCCGGTCCTGGACCGGCCTGATATAGGGAACGACGGGCTTTTCGGGATACGGAGCCGCGTCGAGATCCGTGCAGACCTGGCGGCAGATGACGGAAGGAGCTTCTTCATCGAGCTTAACAAACTCTCCGACCGTGCCGTCTTCGCGGTAGACCGCTTCATAGAGTGAGGGTGCATAGATCCCCGGGATCCGTGCCGCGGCGCGGATGAAACTTTCGCGGCTGCAGCCGCTCTCTTTCATCTGCAGGTAGAGATCCATGAGCCGGTCCATGACCACTTCGGATTCCCCGATATAAAACAGGTCAAAAAAAGCGGCGACGGGTTCCGGATTGTAGGTGCACGGCCCTCCGCCGATGACGACCGGGTCCTCTTCCGTCCGCTCCGCGCTGCGCAGGGGGATGCCCGAGAGGTCAAGAATCTGAAGCACATTCGTATAGCACAATTCATATTGCAGGGTGATTCCCAGAAAATCAAATGATTTCACCGGGTCCTGGGATTCGAGCGCAAACAGCGGGATTCCCTTCTCCTTCATGATCGATGACAGATCCGGCCAGGGAGAATAGACGCGCTCGCACCAGGTGTCTTCCCGTCTGTTCAGCTGTTCATAAATGATCTGGATGCCGAGATGAGACATGCCGATCTCATAGACGTCCGGGAAACACATGGCAAAGCGCAGCTTCACGGAGGCAGGGTCCTTGACGACTGCATTGACTTCCTGTCCGATATAGCGCGCGGGTTTCTCGACCTGCATCAATATTTCATCGCTTAAAGCCTGTTTATACATATGAGCTAAACGTCCTTCTGTTCTATGTGAACAGCCAGAACATCCCCGAGCTGGAGAATGTAGGTATTCTCCGGGATGAACTGGCGGTTGTGATGTCTGACCATGGCGATGTGCGCGCCGAATCTGTCTCTGACTTCGGTCACGGATAAGCCGAGCCATGCACTGTCCAGATCAAGAATGATGGTCTGCAGGCCCAGGGCGAGATCCGCACTGCCGTCCTGCTTCTGCGCCAGTGTGTACTGCTCCACAAAGCCGGCGGAAATGATACCTGTCGGGATCGCGACGGCGCCCACGCCGATAAAGGCGATCAGGATGGCCATGGCTTTGCCTACGATGGTAACCGGATAAATATCGCCGTACCCCACGGTCAGAAGCGTGGAGACGCTCCACCATAATCCCGAGAAGGCATTCCGGAAGGCCTGCGGCTGCGCTTCGTGTTCAGCGCTGTACATGCAGAGAGAAGACGCAAGCAGAAGTATAAAAATGATCGCGAGGGATGAGAGCAGCTGGTTCCGCTTATCATAGAGAACCGCCTTGATCACGTGGAAGGAATCATACGAGGCGTTGATGCGGAACAGGTGGAAAATCCGCACGACCCGGAGGATCCTGAAGGCGACAAAACCGGAGAGAAAGAAAAAGGGCAGGATGGTAAACAGTTCGATGATTCCGTCGAAGGAAAGCATGAAACCGATCACGGCACCGGCCTTTGACCGCTCCGGAAACAGATAGCAGGACGTCCAGATCCGCAGTGCATATTCCACGATAAAAACAATGACCGTGACGGATTCCAGGACACTCAGAAGGTCTCTCCAGGGCTCCATGCTCTCAAATGTCTGCAGAAAGAGCACAATAATATTGACCGCGATCGCAGCGACCAGAATAATGTCAAACAGCCTGCTCACGAAATCTTTCTGATTGCCGATCTGAATGATGTCGAAAACCCTTCGCTTCATTACCGCCTCGCCAGTTCTTCCGTAATATCTTCCCAGCTGATTCCTTTGTCCGCCATCAGTACCATCAGGTGATACAGATAATCGGAGATCTCATACTTGATTTCTTCCGGATTCGGGTTTTTGGCGGCAATGATGATTTCCGTATTCTCTTCGCCGACCTTCTTGAGGATTTTGTCGATTCCCTTGTCAAACAGATAGTTTGTATAGGAACCTTCCTTCGGGTGCTCTCTTCTGTCAAGAATGATATTCATGACGTTCTCAAACACGTGGTACGGGTTCGTGTAGCGGGAGTCCGAGGACGCGAGTTCCGTGTAGAAGCAGCTCCTGTTCCCCGTGTGGCAGGCGGCGCCCACCTGGGAGACTTTTGCGAGCAGGGTATCCCTGTCGCAGTCGACCGAGAGCGATTTGACATACTGAAAATGGCCGGAGGTCTCGCCCTTCGTCCACAGCGACTGGCGGCTTCTCGAAAAATAGGTCATTCTCCCCGTCAGAAGAGTCTTTTCAAAGCTCTCCCGGTTCATCCAGGCCATCATCAGCACTTCATCGGTCCTGTAATCCTGTACAATACAGGGGATGAGTCCCGCCTCATTGGTTTTGAATTCGCTGAAGGGAAGCGAACTGGTCATGATATTCATCCGGAGTCCCCTGTCTGCCAGAGCTGCTTTCAGCTCCGTCAGGCTGATGTCCGTCCGGCTCATGAAATATCCCGTCAGTCCGGAGACCGCTTCTCCCTTAAGGAGGTCCGCCGCCGCGTCAATTCCGCTCTCGGAAGAATGCAGAACGAGATGCAGCGAAGTCTGCCCGCGGAAGGGCGACGCATCGCCGTCGAGCAGAATGATGGTATTGGCGTATGCTTCTATGGATTCCCGCGCAGGCGCATATTCGGAATAATCCGAGAGACTGACAGCCAGCCGGTCCTTTCCGAATCTGGCGGATGCCTCGGCAAGCAGTTCGATGTTGCTCTGCTTGGAGCCGTTCAGGACGGCTTCGGAGCAGCCCGCATAGAGGAGCTTTTTGACATCCTCCAGCCGCTTGATATTGCCGGCAGTTGAAACCGGGATCCGGGATGCGCTGCAGATCTCCCTGATGCAGTCGATCGCGGCGTCATGCTCGTCATCGGATTTGGAAAAATCGAATATCAGAAGCCTGTCTGCCCCGTTGTCACTGTAAAATGCGGCCAGCTTCTTGGGATCACCGTCCGAAAACAGGTTTTTCTGTCCGAAGCCGGTGACGGCCTTTCCGTTTAAGAGATAGATACATGGGATCAGATTATGAATCATGGCGGACTTATTCCTTTCGGTCTGTTTCAAAAAACGGCATTTTCAGCCGAGGCTGCCTTTTGTGGAGAGCACGTCGGTCAGGCGGGGATCAAACGAGACGGCCTGGTCGAGCGCTCTGGCAAAGGCCTTGAATGACGCTTCCGCTATATGGTGGCAGTTTGTCCCTCCCAGATTGCGGAAATGAAGATTCATCATGGCATTTGAAGCGACGGCGGTAAAAAACTCGTCGAATGTCTCTGTTTCAAAACTGCCGATTCTCTCTGCGGTAAAGCTTATGTCGCTGCGGTAGCAGGCGCGTCCGCACAGATCCAGAGAACACAGCACAAGCGCGTCATCCATGGGCAGCGCAAAGCTCCCGTAGCGGCGGATTCCTTTCTTTCCGCCGACGGCTTCCGCGATCGCCTGTCCGAGCACGATGCCGGTGTCTTCTACCGTATGATGCGTGTCGACCTCAAGATCGCCCTTCACATGGGCAGTCAGATCAAAAAATCCGTGCCGGGCAAAGGCTGTCAGCATATGGTCAAAGAAGCCGATCCCGGTGGCAATCTCCGACTGTCCTCTTCCGTCCAGATCGAGCGTGATGTGGATATCCGTTTCCGCGGTAGTGCGCCTGATTTCGGAAAAGCGGTCTTTCGGACCTCTGTCTGTCATATTTCCTCCTCTCCGAAGCGCACCTGGATCGAATTGGCGTGGGCGGTCAGTCTCTCCGCTTTGGCAAAGCGGATGACATCTCCGTGCAGCTCCTCAAGCGCTTCCCGGGAACTGTAGATAATACTGGTCTTCTTGACAAAGTCATCGACCGACAGAGCGGAAAAGAACCTGGCGGTTCCGTTTGTCGGAAGGACATGGTTGGGTCCCGCAAAATAGTCTCCCAGAGGCTCCGAGGACCAGGGACCGACAAAAATGGCTCCGGCGTTTCTGATGCGGGTCATCAGGAGGAAGGGATCCCTCGTCTGGATCTCCAGGTGCTCCGGCGCGATCGCATTGACGGCCCGGACCGCGTCATCCATATTCTCCGCCACGAGAATATGGCCGAATTCATCGAGCGAACTCCGGATGATATCCCGTCTGGACAGCGCGCTGCAGAACCGCTCGGTTTCGGCCAGAACCTGTTCGGCCAGCTCCCGCGAAGTCGTGACGAGCACCGCCGAGGCCAGTTCATCATGTTCTGCCTGTGAGAGCAGATCCGCGGCGACAAAGCGGGGATCCGCCGTCTCGTCGGCCAGAACCGTTATTTCGGAGGGACCTGCCACGGAATCGATGGAGACGTGGCCGTAGACCGCCCGCTTGGCGAGCGCGACATAGATATTTCCCGGTCCCGTAATCTTGTCGACTTTGGGGATGCTCTCCGTTCCGAAGGCCATGGCGGCAATCGCCTGTGCCCCGCCGGCCTTGAAGATGACATCCGCGCCGGCTTCTCTGGCGGCCACGAGCGTGACGGGATCAACCGTCCCGTCTCGGCCGGGAGGCGTACACATAATCACTTCCTTCACGCCGGCTACTTTGGCAGGAATGATATTCATGAGAACGGAGGAAGGATAGGCTGCTTTGCCGCCGGGCACATAGACGCCCGCGCGCTCGAGCGGTGTCACTCTCTGCCCGAGCACCATGCCGTTGTCCTCCGTCATAAACCAGCTTTTCTGCTTCTGCTGCTCGTGAAACTGACGGATCCGTCCGATGGCTCTGCGGATGATGCCGGTCAGTTCTTCGGGAACTTTCGCATAGGCCTCCTTCTCTTCCTGTTCGGAGACCCGGATTGTTTCAGCCGTCAGCGTGCACTTGTCAAATGTTTTCTCATAGTCGAAGAGCGCCGCGTCGCCTTCTTGCCTCACGCGCTGCAGGATCGCGGCCACGGCCTTCTCTTCGGACGGATAACTGTCCGTACTCCTTTTCAGAAGCTTTTTCTGCATATCCTTAAAGGACTCAGAGTTAAGCAATTCTATTTTCATGATTCGTTCAGAGCCTCCTTCAGGCGGGTAATGAGATCGTTGATTCGTTCGCTCTCCATCTTCATGCTGACCTGGTTTACGACAACGCGGGCCGAGATGGGGCACACTTCTTCCAGAACGGCAAGGCCGTTCTCTCTGAGCGTCGAACCTGTCTCTACTATATCACAGATGACTTCGGACAGACCGACGATCGGAGCCAGTTCGATGGAGCCGTTGAGCTTGATGATTTCGACCGTCTGATGGCGGCGGTTCAGAAAATAATCCTTTGCGATATTCGGGTATTTGGTTGCCACCCGGATCTGGTCGCCGGAATTCAGCGCTTCCCGCGCGCTCTCGGGTCCGCATATGCACATTCTGCAGCGGCCGTAGCCGAGGTCAAGCACCTCATAGATTTTTCTGCCCTCTTCGAGAATTGTATCGCGCCCGACAATGCCGAGATCCGCTGCGCCGTATGCCACATAGGTCGGGACGTCCGGCCCTTTTGCCATAAAGAAGCGGATGCCGAGCTCCTCGTTGGAGAAGATGAGTTTTCTGGTGCGGCTGTCATCCGCCCCCTCGGCCCGGATCCCGATCCGCTCAAAGAGATCCAGCGTCTGTCTGGCCAGCCGGCCTTTGGTCAGAGCTACCGTAATATAACGCATTTCTCTTAAGATCTCCTTTCCCTGGGCTTCTGGCGCGAAATCGCATTCATCAGCTGATCGATTGTGAACCCGACTCCCACGGCCGGGGCGTCTGTTCCGAAATGGGCGAGCAGTCTGTCATAGCGTCCGCCCTTGGCAATCGGTTCTCCGGTTCCGTAGGTATAAGCGGAGAAGATCATGCCCGTATAATAGTTGAATTTGCTGAGCAGTCCGAAATCATAGGAAATATATCTGGAGCAGCCCGATTCGTCCGTACAGCGGCCGATTTCACGCAGCCTCTTTACGGAAGCTGCCGCGCCGTCGTTAATCGCATAAGCTTCCGCCTCGTCGAGAGTGTCGGTCCCGCCGAAGAGCTTGGGCAGGCGGATGAAGGCATCCCTGATCGAAGAAGGGATGTGCTCCGATTCGAGAAGTTCCCCGACGCCGAAGAAATTCTTATTGGAGATCAGGCGGCGGATTTCCTCCAGGCGGTCCGGCGCAAGACCCGAGTCTTCAGCCAGAGCCCTGAAATAATTGTTGTCGCCCACACTCACCTGGAAATCGGTCAGCCCGGCTTCCTTCAGTGCATTGCAGGTGAGTGAAAGGATCTCCGCGTCTGCTTCGGCCGAGCCGTCGCCGATCAGTTCGACGCCCATCTGCGTCTGCTCTTTCAGATGCAGCTGGTATTCCTGGGAATTGACATACGTATTTCCCGCATAGCACAGGCGCAGCGGCAGCGCGGTCGGCGGAAAATGCATGGCCACGGCCCTCGCTACGGAAGGCGTGAAGTCCGGGCGGAGCACAAGCGTATTGCCGTCCCGGTCAAAAAACTTATACAGTTCATTGGAGGGAGTCGTCCCGACCTCATTGCCGAAGACGTCGAAATATTCCACGGCCGGCGTCTCGATGTCGTCATAGCCGAAGTCTTTGAACACACTTCGCACCGCACCCATCAGATCTTTCTTGCGGATGATTTCTCCGCCGTACAGGTCCCGGAATCCCTCCGGTGTGTGAATGATCAGATTTTTCAAAACTTGTTACCTCTCGTGATATGCTCGGATTTATGAAAGACTCCCGCCCGCGTCCCGCACATTCAGGTCTTTCTGAATGCCTTCCAGGATGGGGAGAAAACTGTCGTTTGTGACGTCCAGGTAATAGGACGGATCCAGCTCAGAAATCAGGAAACTCTTTCTGCCGCCCCTCTCCATCCTGTTCCAGAACTCCATCATTTCCGAATATGGCATGTAATAAAATTCCTGCCTGGAAGAAAAATAGAGAAGAAGAAAAGACACTCCCTGCTGTTTCTCAAAATCCGTCATGAATGCCACCTGGTGCGGATGCAGGTTGGCCAGCGGAAACGTGTCCGCCGCGCACTCCTTGGCATCGAAGCAGACCGGAATCCCCTGTACGACGCCGATATAGTCAACCGTACTCTTCTGGTCAAAATATGCCAGCGTAATATGGCGCGACTGCTTGTCAATCGTAATGGGGGTGATCGGTGTCGGAATCTTCTGGATCAGTGCCAGCCCCTTGTCCCGCAGACTTTCGATCGTGCGGTTAATCATCTCCTCCAGTACGGAACCGCGCAGTCCGCGTGAGTTCCATGTGGCCATCTTGTGTTCCTCGTTTCATGTCGGGCTCACGCACCGGGATGCGCAAAGCCCTCCGGTATGATCATGCCCTCCCCTTTAAGGACCCGCAGAAAGTCGCCGGGCAGCGGTGCCCGCACCCTTCCGCCGGGAGGGAATTCGCACTTCTCCGCCGCCTCCGGGGGAAATACCGCCTCGCAGGCGTGCAGCAGCTGCCTGCTCACCCCGTAAGCAGAGGCCAGTTTTCTGTTCAGCGGCGCGCTGCCGTACTTCCGGTCTCCCGCCACAAAGGCTCCCAGATGTCCCAGATGCGCGCGGATCTGGTGCGTGCGTCCGGTGATCAGCTCGATGCGCAGAAGTGACAGAGAGCGCCCGTGACAGACGGCTGTCAGTCCGGTGACCATCCGGGCATATCCGGGTTCCGGAGCGTCCTTCACTTCCATCATGTTCCCGGCGGCTTTTTTTCTGGCCCAGGCGGTGTAGACACCGTCTTTTAAATCCGTTTTTGCCGTCAATACGAAATATGACTTTTTCAGGGCTCCGCTCCGTATGATCTCCGACAGAACGCGGAGACCCGCATAAGACGTGCCGCACAGGACGATACCGCTGGTATTCCGGTCGATCCGGTTTGCGGGCGCCGGCCGGAAAGCGCGCAGTTCCTCTTCGGAGAGATAGCCGTGCTCCAGCATCCATCCCGGCAGATGGTCGGCGACGGACGGCTCCGATGTGTTTCCGGGCTGCACGAGCATGCCGGCAGGTTTATTGAGAACCAGGATATCGCTGCTGCGGAACAGAACATCCGGCACAAATGTGCCGGGCTCTTCCGTCCGGACGGACACTCCCCGGAACTTGCGGATGGTCTCGTCCGACATAAAGACGGCAATCTCGTCCGCTTCTTTCAGGATCTCGCTGCCGGCTGCTTTCCGCCCGTTCAATGTGATGTTTTTCTTCCTGAGCATTTTATACAGGAATCCGGCGGATGCGTCGCGGAAATACTTTCCCAGAAATTTGTCAAAACGCTGTCCGGCCTCCCCGGCAGAAATGATAAGCGTCTGCATAAAGCTCCCGTTATAAAGAAATATTGAGAGCGCAGTGCCGGATCATGTCTTCTCTGCCGTAGCCCTCGTATCCGCTCTGCGGTTCAAAGCTGATTCCGCTGCGGAGTTCGTCGGCGTGCGCGTTCAGACTGTCCATGCGCTCGATAAAACGTTTTCTGTCCCCGAGCATGCGGACGGCCACTTTAAAGCCGTCTGCCCGGAGCATATTCTGCAGATGGTCCTGGGCAAAGCGGACATCCGTTTTGGGATCGCTGACATATCCGACGACTTCATTGCCGCATATGACCAGACAGTCCACCAGTGCATTCCGCTTCTCCGAGGTCATATATAATTCATAGGCGACCGTCAGTGAACCCTCGTGGGCGCTCAGTTCCCGGTATTCTTCCTCCGGCAGAGATTTCCGCATCAGAAACATGATTACGCTGACCAGGGACATACTGGCCGGAATCATCCCCACCATGGCAACGACGGTGAGAACATTCTTCTGTGTTCTGAAATACAGAAAGCTCGTGGATAAGATCAGCAGAGGGATACAGAACAGAATAACTGTCTGGGCAATTTTCCGCTTCTTCTCGGAATTAAAATAACCCCATTCGCCTTTTTTTGCATTCATAGATGATAGCCTTTCCTTAAAGGTACGGGGATTTCCGGGGATTTTTGCCGGACTGCCCGCAAGTACGCACATTTTATCACATCATGGGCATGATTGTACAGCGGGGCCGCTACAGGTTATAAACCTGTAACAGCCCCGTATCTGTCTTTGTATTCTGCCATGTGAGAGACCGCCCTGTGAAAAGAAGGCCTCTTCAGGGGTTTTTGTGATTGACGGCAGGATCAACTGCCTGCGCTCTGGATCCTTCGGCAATGATGTCAAGCTGCCTGTGAAACCGCTCCAGCTCTTCAAGATTGTGCATGGAAAAGATCCTGTAAAATTCGTTCTGAATTTTGATGACCTCACGCTTATTGTCAAGTCTGTAGAGGTTCTCGATATTCCGGAGGATATCCTTGACCAGATTCGTCTCGATCTGGCTGTCAATCTGCGCGTCCATGATCTCGGAGCGCACCTGTGACATTTCGTTGTCCAGCATTTCAATCGCTTCGGATGCCCGCGTGAGCTGCTGGGAAATGTGGGCCGGAATCTCTCCCTTATATTTATACTGAAGAGAATGCTCCGTGGTCGCCCAGAAATTCATGGCCATGGTCCGGATCTGGATCTCGACCTGAACCCGCTTGGGGCCGTCGATTGTCTGAACCACATACCAGACTATCAGGTGGAGTGAGCGGTAGCCGCTGTCCTTCTGATTGCGGAGATAATCTTTCGTATTGCGGATCTCCATATCGGTGCGTTTCTCGATCAGGGAGACGACCTTCTCGATATCTTCCACAAACTGGCAGATAATCCGGATCCCCGCGATATCCTCCAGCGCTTCTTCGAGGGATTCGAACGGAATATTCTTCCGCTGCATTTTTTCGAGAATACTTGCCACCGTCTTTACGCGGCCCCTGACACTTTCGATCGGAGAATAGAGATTCTTCTTCCGGTGTTCCTCCTTCAGATTATGAAACTTTTGCAGTAATTCGGATACCGCCTGTTCATATGGGTCAAGCAGTTCTTTCCAAAGCTGGATTTCCATAATTCAATTCTTTCCTTAAAGGTTGACCCGCAATTACTTCAGGCTGGCAAGGACCTGCTTCAGATAATCCCAGGTTCTGGCGGTTGAAGAAATACTGAGCTTCTCTGCCGGAGTATGAATGTTGAGCACGGTGCAGCCCATGGATACGGCGTCCAGTCCGCGGACGGCGGATGTAAAGAGCCCGCACTCAAGTCCTGCGTGGATGGTGACGATGGCCGGTGCCTTGCCGTACATCTCTTCATAGACGCTGCTCATGGTGTCACGCAGCGCCGAATTCTCGCGGAATTCCCAGGCGGGGTAGGCGCTTTCCGTTCTGACCGCCGCACCGAACATTTCCGCAAGTGCCCTGATCTGCAGTTCGAGAGCAGATCTGCCGGACAGGACGGAACTCCTTGCACCGATGGTGCAGACGAACTCCGTTTCGCCGGTTCTGACGACACCGAGGTTGCAGGAAGTCTGCACCATTCCGGGAGTCGTACCGCTCATATTGAAGATGCCGTTCGGGAGGCAGAGCAGAAGTCCGAAGACTTTGTCCTGGCTGTCCATGGACAGCACGTCCACTTTGTGAACCGTACCGCGTTCGAGCTTCACGCGGATGCCATCGTCGATCCCGCGGAATTCGCGGCGGACGGATTTCTCAAAGGATTCCACAGCCTTGACGATGGGCTGATAGTCTTCTTCATCGATCACAAGACGGATCCTGGCTTCCGTCGGGATAGCATTGTCTTTCTCTCCGCCCGAAATACTCTCGAGCGAATAGGCGGCAACACTCTGGATCTCATTGAGGAGCCGCGCGGCAAGCTTGTTGGCGTTGGCTCTCCAGCAGTGAATCTCCGCTCCCGAATGTCCTCCCTTGAGGCCGCTGATCGTAATGACGACCGGCAGGCCTTTCATCCGGATCTTTTCGACCGGAAGCACACAGAAAATGGTTTCGCCGCCCGCGCATCCGCAGGTCAGTTCGCCTTCTGTTTCGGAATCAAGATTAATCATTCTGCGCCCTTTGAACACGGAGGCGTCGAATCCGGCCGCACCCAGCAGGCCGATTTCTTCGTCGTTCGTGAAAAGCGCTTCAATGGGCGGATGTGCCAGACTGTCGTCATCCAGCACGGCCAGGATCATGGCCATACCGATGCCGTCGTCAGCACCCAGCGTAGTTCCGTTGGCATAAAGCATATCGCCTTCCACAAAGAGGTCCAGTGCGTCCTTCGTGAAATCGTGATCCGACTCCGGTGTCTTTACGCAGACCATATCCATATGGGCCTGCAGAATCACTGCCGGGGATGCCTCGTATCCCTCAGAGGCCGCTTTCCGGATCAGCACATTTCCGGCATCGTCGGTGACAGCCTCCAGGCCGCGCTCTTCCGAAAAACGAACGAGAAAATCACGAACCCCTTCTGTCTGGCCTGATCCTCTCGGGATATCTGAAACAGCTTCGAAAAAATAAAAGACTCTGTCCGGTTCAAGTCCTGTCAATAAATCCATAATAAGAATCTCCCTTCAGATTTCGTTCTTTATGAAGAAAAAGGGACGCTCTGACGAACATCCCTTTTACCGGCTATTTATTCAGGATCAGTCCTCCTCATCATCGAGATCGCTGAAATCCACATCGGAATCAAGATCGAAATCATCGTCATAATCCGATTCGTCTTCTTCATCGTCCAGATCCGGAGCCGGAGCCGATGATGAATAGCTCTCTTCCCGTATCGGCTGGCCCTGTGTCTGCGGAGCCAGTTCCTGACGATTCTGCTTGACGGTATTAAAAGCGGACTGCAGAGACTGCATCAGTGCGTTATACTTTGATCCCGCATCGTCGATTGTTGCACCGAGGATATTTCCGAGGTTTGCAAGCATATCGTCGGTATAAGTCAGAGCCGAATAACGGATGTTGTTGGCATCCTGTGTTGCCGAATCAAGAATGGCCTGTGCCTGCTGGTTGGACTTGTTGATCGTGTCGTTGGCCTGTGCGTAAGCCTGCTGCATGACCTCATGCTGGCTGACGAGCTCCTTTGCTCTGGCTTCCGCGCTGGCGACAATTCCGTCGGCCTTGGCCTGTGCATCGGCGAGAATTGCATCCTTATTTGAAATGATCTTCTGATAGCGCTTGATTTCATCCGGTGTCTTCAGACGCAGCTCTCTGAGAAGCTCTTCGAGTTCTTCTTTGTTCACCACGATCTTTGTGGTGGACAGAGGCTGAAATTTGCAGCTGTCTATATACTCTTCGATTTCTTCAATGATCTGCTCGATTCTGCTGGCCATCGCACCTTTTCTCCTTATTTAATACTCGAATTTGTTCTGATCTTTTTGCGGATCTCTTCCGCCACAAAGGGTGGAACGAACTTTTCGACATCAGCACCGAAAGCCGCCACTTCTTTGACCGTCGTGGAGCTTAAATAGGCAAATTCCAGATTCGTAAACAAGAACATTGTTTCGATATCCGGTGCCAGTACACTGTTTGTCTGTGCCATATGAAGCTCATATTCAAAGTCAGTAATAGCGCGCAGACCACGGATGATCACCTGCGCGCCGCACAATCTGACAAAGTCCACGGACAGGCCCTCAAACGACTTAACGACGACGTTCGGGATATCTTTCGTCACTTCCTTAAGTATATTAACACGTTCCTCAGTAGAAAACAACGGAGTTTTTGCCGAATTACACAAAACCCCCACAATGACTTCATCAAAATGTCTGGCCGACCTGGAAATAATATCCAGATGTCCGTAGGTGACCGGGTCAAACGTCCCGGGATATACTGCTCGTCTCATACCTGTCCTTATCTTTATGTTTCGGAGAGAAAAAGATGCATGCTCTGCCCGTATATTTTCTCTTTGTCAATCTGATACGGGAGCTCGCCGAGAAAAGAAAAATCCGTTTTCGGCGCCGCTTCCACCACGATCAGTCCGCCTTCCCGCAGCAGATGAAGTCCGGGCAGCGCCATCAGCGTGTCCTTTTCCAGCCCCTGTCCGAAGGGAGGATCCATGAAAATGATGTCAAACGGGCCCTCTTTCGTGAGAAGCGGCAGTGCTGCCCTGACATCCCCTCTCACGATTTCTCCTCTGTCGGCGAGTTTTGTGTGCTCCAGATTCTCCGCTATCAGTTTCTGTACCCTGCGGTCCTTTTCAACGAAGAAAGCCCGTCCGGCTCCCCTGCTCAGCGCCTCGATGCCGATAGAACCGCTGCCCGCATAGAGATCAAGAAATCTGCATCCGGGTATTCTGAACTGAAGAATATTAAAGAGAGTCTCCTTTGTCCGGTCGGTCGTGGGCCGCACATCCATGCCCTTCAGTGTGCGAAGCGGTACTGACCTGGCCGTGCCCGCGATCACTCTCATGTGATATCACTGCTCCGCATGCCGATTCTCCAGTCGAGGTCGCCTCTGCCGAGGCCGAGAGTCAGCATTTCCGCGGTCGCGATATTGGTGGCAACCGGAATCGTATTCTGATCACAGGCTGTCACAACCGTCAGTACATCGGGATCCTTCGGGTCGATCATGGACGGATTATAGAAAAAGATAACCATATCCATGGCGCCGCGCTGGATCATTTCCGTAAACTGTTTTTCTCCGCCCAGAGAGGCCGGCAGGAACTTGTGGACATGCAGGGAAGTCACTTCCTCGATTCTGCGTCCCGTTGTTCCCGTTGCGTATATATCATGTTTTGACAGGATGCCCTTATAGGCAATACAGAAGTCTTCAATCAGCGTTGCCTTGCTGTTGTGAGCAATTATACCGATATTCATTCAATACCCCGCACTTTCAAAGACTGGTCTATCTCCGATGAAATACTTTCACCCTATTGTATCACATCGAATTGACGTTTTACACAAAAAAAACATTTCTAAAGCGTGATATTTCGCTCATTTGACCTGTGGTATATCTGCAGTTCTTCTCTGAGCGCACCGTATTCCTCCGAAAGAAGCAGCGGATCGTCCGCCATGACGGCCGCCGCAGCCTCTCCCGCCGCTTTCAGTTCCTCCGCATCCCTGGTGACATCCGCAAGCCGGAACATGGCGTCCCCGCTCTGGCGGATACCGAGCAGGTCACCCGGGCCCCGCAGGGCCAGATCCTTTTCCGCAATTTCAAATCCGTCATTTGATTTGCCGAGTATCCGCAGCCTGTCCATCACCTCTTCCGACTTCCTGCCGGACATGAAAATGCAGTATGATTGCAGGCTGTTTCTGCCGACTCTGCCCCTGAGCTGGTGGAGCTGGGCGAGCCCGAACCGCTCTGCGTTTTCGATCATCATGACGGTTGCATTCGGCACATCCACACCGACTTCGATGACCGTGGTGGATACAAGCAGATCTGTTTCGCCCTTGAGAAAGGCATTCATGATCCTGTTCTTTTCCTCGGGCTTCATCCGGCCGTGCAGCATGGAAATCCTGTATTCCGGGAATTCCTTTTTGAGGGCGGCCGTTTCTTCCGTCACATTCGCAAGCGGCATCTCCTCCGACGGCTCGATCATGGGGCAGATCACGTAGACCTGGCGGCCCTCCGCCATCTGTTCCCTGAGAAATTTGAGGGCCTGCGGGCGGTAAGAGCTGTCCACAACGGCATTTTTGATCTTCTTTCTGCCTGACGGCAGTTCGTCTATCACGGAGACTGACAGATCGCCGTACCAGACGACGGCCAGTGTCCTCGGGATCGGTGTGGCACTCATGACCATGGTGTGAGGAAGGGTGTCTCCCTTGTTGAGCAGGGCCTGCCTCTGTCTGACCCCGAACCGGTGCTGTTCATCCGTGATGACAAGCGAAAGCGACTGATACGAGACGCCTTCCTGGATCAGGGCGTGCGTCCCGATGATGGCGTTTGCACTGCCGTCCGCGCAGGAGGCGGTCGCCTGTTTCTTTTCGGACGCCTTCATGGATCCGGTCAGCAGGACGGGACGCAGCGCATCCAGGCCGTACGTCTCCTTCAGCTTCATCAGTTTCTCATAATGCTGGACAGCAAGCACTTCCGTCGGCGCAAGCAGTGCGGACTGGAATCCCGCGCAGGCTGTCTGCAGCATGGCCAGAAACGCGATAATGGTTTTGCCCGAACCGACGTCGCCCTGAATCAGCCTGGACATCGGCACATCTTTCGCGAGATCGGCTTCAACCTCCCGCCAGACCCGCATCTGCGCTCCCGTAAGTCTGTAGGGCAGCTTGTCGGTCAGTTCCTCCGTGTCCCAGCAGGGAGGAAGCGGAAACGCCCTGCCGGCTTCTCCTTCCGATTCCCTGAGCATGCGCAGAGACAATATAAATAGAAAGAACTCATCAAAGACCAGACGTTTTCTGGCCCGGTAAAACTCCTCCATACTTCCGGGAAAATGAATAGCCCTGAGCGCAAACGGCTCGTCCATCAGATTCAGGAGATGAATCATGGATTCGGGCAGATATTCGCGGCAGCTACTCCGCGCGGCATCCAGAGCCTGATGCGCCGCTTTGGCGACAGTCTTGCCCGTGAGCCCTTTGGTCAGGCCGTAGATCGGAAGAATCCTGCCTTCCAGCGTCCGGTACCTGTCCTTTGTATAGATCTCGGGATGATCCATCACGCGTATTCCTTTGCGGATATGGAATACCCCTCTGAAGACAAAAACGGTGCCGGGCATAAGCTGTTTCTGCAGAAACAGCGCATTATACCAGTTCAGCCGGACGGGCCCTTCCGGACATGCTATCTGTGCTGTCAGGATAACAAGACGGCCGTGCCTTCTGACAGAGGGGCGGCCGCTTAAAACGCCTTCCACGGCAAGCTTTCTGCCGTCGTCATTCTCCCCGGGTGAGCAGGGAGGGAGAAATACATCATATCCCACAGGATAATAGCGGATCAGTTCTTCCGCGGAATGTACGCCGATCCGTTCGAACAGCTCTTCTGTCTTAGGACCGATGCCTTTCAGTTCCGTAAGCTTCATGTCGTTACCCTGGTGAACAAAAAGCGCGGATGCATGAGCGATCTCTGTCACCATGCAGTCCGCGTTCTGTTGTCATTCGACTGAGAGGATACAGTAATAGATCGGCTGGCCGCCGTAGTTTGCTTCGACATCAATATCACCGTAAGCTTCTTCGACCATGGAGGTCAGAAGTTCGGTTTCCTCATCGGAGAAATCTGCCCCGTTGTAGATACTGATCAGTTCGGAATCTTCGTCGACCAGTCTGGCGAGTGCCTCCATGGCGACCGCCTTGACTTCGCTTCCGACAGCAAGGATGCCGTCGTCTCCGATCGCCATGATATCGCCGTTGTGAATCTCGACACCGTCGATCTTTGTGTCGCGCACCGCATAGGTGACCTCGCAGGTGCGGACCTGGCTAATGGCTTCCTTCATGGCCTCAAGATTTTCTTCGGCCGACAGGCCTTCCGAAAAGTTGATCATGGCCGTGATGCCCTGCGGGACGGTTGTCGTCGGCACAACGATGACCCGGCAGTCCTTCACGAGATCCTGCGCCTGATTGGCTGCAAGGATGACGTTTTTATTATTGGGAAGGATATAAACCGTGTCGGCGTGCACTTCGCTGATGGCCTTCAGCATATCATCCGTGCTGGGATTCATGGTCTGGCCGCCTTCGATCAGGTAGTTGACACCGAGTTCCCTGAAAATGCCGCTCATGCCCTCTCCGATTGTGACGGAGATGAATCCGTTGGGCTTCCGGGGACGGTCCTTCTTCTGCGCCTCGGCCTCTCTGGCGGCCTTCATTTCGGATTCTTTAAACAGTTTTTCCTGGTGTTCGATGCGCATGTTATCAACCTTCATGCGCGAGAGGCTTCCGTACTCAAGACCTTTTTCGAAGGCCTGCCCCGGATGATTCGTGTGGACGTGGATCTTGATGATCTCTTCGTCTGCCACGAATACGAGGCTGTCGCCGAGGGAGGTGAAGAACTCCTTCAGTTTATCTTCCTCCTCCTCTGAAACAGGTCTCTCGAGATTGATAATGAATTCCGTACAGTATCCGTACTTGATGTCATCCGTGCTGATTCCCGTGCCGGCACTGCTTTCGACGGTCTGCGGCGCAGACGGCACTTCGAAAGTGAGATCCAGCTCTCTTCCGTTGAATGCATCCACACAGCCTTCCAGGACTGTCATCAGTCCCTGGCCGCCCGAATCCACCACGCCGGCTTCTTTCAGGACAGGAAGCAGCTCGGGAGTCCGTTCCAGTGCTTCATGACCTTCGTCAAGGATTCTGTCAAAAAAAGTACCAAGATCCGTTTCGGGATCTTCGATCGCCGCCGCGGCCTCTGCCATACATCTGGCCACCGTCAGGATCGTGCCCTCTTTCGGTTTCATGACGGCCTTGTAAGCCGTTTCGACTGCGCGCGCCATGGCGGACGTGATCAGTTCGCGGTCCAGGGTTTCGTGATCCCGGATCGATTTGGCAAAGCCCCTGAAAAGCTGGGACAGAATCACGCCCGAATTGCCGCGGGCTCCTCGCAGCGATCCCCCGGACAATGCCTTTGCCATGTCATCGATTGTCGCGTTCTCGCCCAGAGCCGCCACTTCGCCGGCTGCGGACATGATCGTCAGCGTCATATTTGTGCCGGTGTCCCCGTCCGGGACGGGAAACACATTCAGCTGGTTAATCCACTCTTTCTTTAACTCGAGATTCTTCGCGCCGGTGAGAAACATTCGGCGGAACATCTGTGCGTCGATCGTATATATTGCCACGATGCAACCTCCTCACTCAATCGATTACACGAATACCTTCTACAAGAATGTCAATTCTCTCGACACTTAAACCCGTAAACTGTTCCACTTTGTAGCGGATCGAGGAAATCAGGTTTTCGGATACAGTGAGGATGCTCACTCCGTAGGCTACGATGCAGTGAATCGTAAGAGCAATCCTGTTGTCTACAATCCTGACATTAATGCCGTGCTTAAGGCTGTCCTTTTTCAGCAGATGAAAAAGTCCGTCCTTCATGCTGTAAGCAGCCATCCCGACGATGCCGAAACAACCGACTGCAACACTGCCTGTGTAGGTCGCGATGACATCCGTATCTACCAGTATTTCACCGTATTTTGAAGAAAGATGTCCTTTCATACAGCACCTCCGTTTTTGTGCAATCTCGTTTATTATAACGCCTTTGTCCTGAATTGAAAAGAAGCAACATGAGCTTTCCCCTTTTTAAGAAAAATACTTGCATTGCTAACGGCTATCTGCTAGAATGTCAATGTTCGGGCCCATTCGGGCTTTAATCTGTTGCAAGGAGGTGTTTACCGATGGCAGTTTGTTCAGTTTGCGGCAAGGGCGCACACTTCGGAAATAATGTGAGCCATTCTCATAGAAGATCCAACAGAATGTGGAAAGCCAATATCAGAAGGGTCAAGATCAAAGTGAACGGCACGCCGCAGCATGCATATGTCTGTGCACAGTGCCTCAAGTCCGGCAAGGTTGAGCGTGCGTAATTGGCATCAGCTGCATATTCAGACATTCGGGAAACCGGATGTCTTTTTTTGTGC
>CACXFM010000142.1 GCA_902766955.1 uncultured Lachnospiraceae bacterium
AAGATCAGCGTCTTCCTTTGACAATGTGACAAGTACGTCTCTGGACAGCTGTGCTCTGGGGGAATCTGAAGTCAGAGCGGCATTCAGAGAATCTATATTCCAGGATATCAGTTTGAGCATATGTATCTCCCTTTTCGAAATAAGTTCAAGGCTCGCAGAGCGAGCCGCTGCCCGCGTGCGAGCTGCCTGTAAGGCAGCATCTTCCTTTCCGCGCGCGTATGCATCATCTGTTTTTCAGAAGCATGATCATCTCCACAAGTTTGTCCTCCCGAATGTATTTATTCTCAAACGCAAATTCAAACAGGTTCGTATTGTTCAAGAGAGAACATGAAACTTTGCTTGTGCCCCAAAGACCGCCATAACCTTCTGACAGATTCGTTGGTATAACGGAAACTCTGTCAATAGCATCGTACCGGCATTTACAATCCCGTACGCACTTCTTTTTCTTCCCGGAATTCATCAGGTACCAAGCGGGCTGCCCATTCCAGAATGCATACAGCGCACGATCGGAAAAGAACCAGACCGCAGGCATATAATTCAATTTACTGAATCCTGTAGCGTATACTCCTTGAAGGGTCTCACCGTTCTCACTGATTGACTTAATAACCTTTTCACTGTTTTCCCGCATTAAATTTTTACAGCCGAGAAGAGCGTCTTTCAGTAATTCACCACATCTTTGCTGACAATTCTCACTGTCAATATTTGGCGCAATAACGAATCCGCCTCGGTCATCCGGCGTTTGGGACAGCTGCGGCAGGTACTCTTCCAGAATGCTCTGCACGCTGCGCTCTTCCGGACCGGTCTCCGTTTTAGTCTGATCTTCCTTCAGTTTTGAGCCGCAGTAAATACAGAAAATATCATCCTCTGCGTTCTCTTTCCCGCATTTCCAGCATTTCATTATGTTATCTCCTTATTGTTCCGAAACAGCGCTTCACCGTCCGGTATCCTTTATATGTATATTTTCTCCATCACAGCCATCAGATCCGAGCTCTCTATCTTTACATACATGTCAGGATCATGAATATTCTCGTAGCCGATTTCCGAAAGACGCAGGCTCTGTGCGGAGATCACTTTGTCCACCAGATTGCGCACGCCTCTTGCGTTTCCGAAATTCGGCTCTTTGGAGGCCTTTTCTACCAGGGCTTCCAGATCTCCGGGCTCACCTGCCATCCGATATCCCTTTTCCTGGAGCATAAAATAGAAAATCTGCACCATCTCAGCCGCTGTATAATCTTCAAATTCCAGCCAGACAGGGAAGCGGCTCTTAAGACCGGGGTTCGCTTTCCCGATCATATTCTTCATTTCCTGCGTATACCCTGCCATGATCACGATCAGGTTGTCGCGGTGGTTCTCGATTTCCTTAACCAACTCATTTATGGCTTCTTTTCCATAATCTGCTGTTGTGGCAGAGTCATCCTGATACAGCGAATATGCCTCATCTATAAAAAGGATTCCTCCAAGTGCTGACCTGACCATCTTGTCAACTTTCGGCGCAGTCTGCCCGAGATACTCTCCTACCAGATCACTTCTGCCGCATTCCACGAAAATACTGCTGTCCGCCACGAGACCGAGCACCTCATAGATCTTCCCTACAAGTCTTGCGACCGTTGTTTTCCCGGTTCCCGGATTCCCCGCAAAGATCATGTGCTGAGGACCGATTTCTTTCAAGTTGGTGACTCCGGCTTTCACCGCATTCTTCTGGGCCTGCACGATAGCGATCTGCTGCTTCAGCTGCTGTTTGACCGCCCGCAATCCGACCAGCTCGTCAAGCTGTGCCAGGAGGTCATCCATATTCAGGTCCTCTTCGTCATGGTTCTTCAAAAGGCTCTTGACGTCTTCCGCTGTGATACAGTCTATCATATTGGAATTGAGTGCGACCCCCCGGCTGATCATTTCTCCCAGCCGGGTGTCATGCGCTTCCTTGATATCTTCAAACAGATTTCGAACTCCTCGCGCATTTCCGAAATTTGTATTCTTGGACCGGACCTGTATTACTTTTTTTACATATTTACCGGCATCATCCTCCAGCTTCATCCCGTCTTTTCTGATCATACTCATCAGAATCTCAAACAGCTCCGACGGCGAATAATCTTCGAAGTTGATCACTGTTTTGAAACGGCTTGCCAGACCCGGATTAGCGTCTCTGATAAAAATCTCCATTTCCTTTTTGTAACCGGCAACAACGACCATGACCTCGTCGCGCATGGTATCCATGTATTGGACCATCGTGTCGATTGCTTCTTGCCCGAAATCACTCGGCAAAGCCGGATTATATAAAGAGTATGCCTCGTCGATAAAGAGAACCCCTCCCCTTGCCTCATCAAATTTCTTTTTGACCAAAGGCGCTGTCTGACCAATAAAACCCGCCACCAGGTCATTGCGCCCGCATTCAATAAAGACATCCGGTTTTTTCAAAACACCGAGCGCCCCGTAAATCTTTCCAAGAAGTCGGGCGACCGTTGTCTTTCCGGTCCCCGGATTTCCTGTAAAAACCATGTGCAGTGTACCGACGGAAAACACTCTGCCGGATCCCAGTTCAGCAGCTTTGCGGGCAACACGGATCATATTGATCCTGTTCTGAACTTCCTCCTTGACAGAAGAAAGACCTATCATACTGTTGAGCTCATCCAACAGTGCTTCTGTCTGCCCCCATGCTGCATCTTTCTTTTCTTCCTGCGTCTTCCGGGGTTTTCCGGGTTTATTCGTGCTCTTGTTTATGGGGGACTTACTCTCCTTCCCGGTGTCCTCGATCTCAACCAGTGGCACTCCGCACTTTCCGCAAAATGCTGCCTCATCGGGATATGTTCTTCCGCAAATTCTGCACTTTTTTGTCATTTCTGATTTTCACTTTCTGATTGTTGCTAACTTCGCTGTACTTCCTGCGCAGGCAGATTTGTATCCAGCCGCCCTACCTGATATATCTCTAATATATCATTTCAGCCGGTCTTTTCCATCTCCTTCCTGCCAAAAAACTCCCGCTGCTCCGAGCATATCTGTGCCCGAACAGCGGGAATCCCTTATATATCTGTATTTAT
>CACXFM010000143.1 GCA_902766955.1 uncultured Lachnospiraceae bacterium
CGCCCAGGTGATCCTCCGGTGGGATCTGCAGCGGGGCATCGTGGTGATCCCCGGCTCTTCCAATCCGGAGCATATCAAAGAAAACCTGGATCTGTTCGGCTTTGAGCTTACGGAGGAGGAAGTGGCGGCGATCCGTGCTTTGGACCGGGGTGAAAAGCACGACTGGTATTGAGAAAAACTGTGAAGAGAGTATTCGGCTGCTTTGCCGAGTGCTCTTTTTTTTGTCAGGATACTAAAAAGTCCTTGACATTGAATGAAAAAGTTGATTTTGATATAATTTTCGTGTTTGGGTTTGCTTACGCAGCGTAAGTTCTCGCAGGACTGATTTGTTGCTCTGGCGACATACCATCTAATGATAAGTGACATATATGCAAGATGGATCTGTGAAAATAGGGCTTGGAAAGGTCAATGTGATTTCGGTTGGACTCAATGTCACACTTGCCGGCAACATTCCGTATAAATTTGTGGATGTGCCGCACTGCCCCTGTCAGGCGCCTCCGCGCCATATGGATTGTGGCACGTGGAGGAGCCTTGCAACGCTCACCTATATCGACTATAATCTGGAGACGAATAAACAATGAAATCAGATGGAAACGGTATAATTAAGATTTCCGACTATGCGCTACTCGACAGTATTTGCAGGAATCAGCGCATTCTGTTCAGTCGAAGCGGTGCTCACGATGCCGGTCACTCTGTTTTTTGATATGGAATCAATTCGTGAGTCTGGAGCAGCATTACCTTATACAGTGTATCTGGCTTATTTGATAATTGTTTGTGTCTGTGCTGTAAGGAGCGCAAAGGAAGCCGTTTCATGGATCAGGGACTTGCGGGAAAAGAGTAAAACTGATGAAACCGAAGAAGGGATTGACAGGATGACAAAGAGGCTGACCGGATTTCTTTTTCCCCGGGTTCTGTTCATATTTCTTCCTTTTTGTATGCTGGTAATGGTCGGGTTTCCTGCACTTTATACGAGACTGCACGAAGAGACTCATGCGAACGGTGATGATCCTGTTCTTGTTGTTATACTTGTACTGCTCGGAGCTTTTGCACTTTGGATGGCATTTTATGCGATCAGGGAAATTCGTGAATATGACTGGCATGTGAAGAATCTGAAAGAATCCGGAATGCTCAGCCAGGCTGTTCTTGATTATTATGCGGGAAACACTTACTGCGAGGGCAAGGTGACCGTCGGTACAAAATACATATTTATTGAGGGGTTGGGACGCATTATAGATTATAATGAATTTCAAAAGATCTATGCAAGACTGGTCAGCTACCGCAGTTCTTCCGACTGGACTCTTTTTGAGGTCGCAAAGGACGGAACCGAACTTAGTCTGGGTGTATTGCCATATGGGCAGCAGTCGAAGATGGCTTATGACGAAAAAATCCTTCCTATGCTCAATGAGATTGAGGAAAGGAAACGCCAGTGGAGTACAGAACCGGTTTGAGCGGTATGGTGCAGACAAGGAGTATGATTGATGAAAAAAGCATTGGTTATAGGAGGCAGTAATGGCATTGGCCTTGCCATCACGAAGAACCTGATTAACAGGGGCTATTATATTACTATCATGGATAGACAGGGACCGGCGGATGGTGTATTGCCGGAAGGCTGTTTTGAATACCAATACCTTAACCTGCTCGATCTGGATGAAGAATTGCTTTCATCTGTTTCCGGCGATCCGGAGATCAGTCTTCTTATGATCACTGCCGGATTTGGACGTGTGGCGGATTTCGAGTATTTCCATACGGCAGAGATTAAGAACATGATGACGGTAAATGCCACATCGACGATTCAGATCCTCCGGCTGTTTTACGAGAGAATTAAGGGAACAAAGCCCTTTTACTGCGGAGTGATGGGGTCAATCGCCGGGTTGCTGTCTTCCCCCATGGCTGCGGTCTATGCTGCATCAAAAGCTGCTGTCTGCCGTTTTATTGAAAGCGTGAATATTGAACTTGAAGCAGCCGGGACGAAGAACAGAATTCTGAATGTCTCGCCTGCATCCTTCAAAGGTTCCCGCTTCTATGGCGGGCAGAATCAACTGGACCTGCTGGAGGATTTAGCAGGAGAGATCGCAGAGCATTTATTGACCTCGGATACTCTTTTCATTCCCCAGTATGAAGAGACCTTCAAGGGCGTACTTGAGCGTTACCATAATGATCCTCATGAATATGGTCTGCACAGCTATCAGTACAAGAAAGATTCAGGCCGCGCAGACAATACGAAACGTGTCATCATCGGTTACCTTTCGGGTACCTTCGATCTCTTCCATATTGGGCATCTGAATCTGCTTCGGCGCGCCAAACAGCAGTGCGACTACCTGATAGTCGGCGTCCATAATAGCGGTGCGTGGAAGGGGAAAGAGACATTC
>CACXFM010000144.1 GCA_902766955.1 uncultured Lachnospiraceae bacterium
GAGTGCGGAGGAAACGCACTCCCTCTCATAGGGGCGTCGACTTTGCTGCATGCCCCGTCGACTTCCCCCTGCAGCTTCAATTTCTTCAAAAGGAGAAGAGAGGTACATATGGTCTTCAGTTCGACGCTGTTCTTGTTCTGCTTTCTGCCGGTGACCCTGGCAGGCTCCTTTGTCCTGCCCCGCGTCATGAAGAACTACTGGCTTCTCTTCATGAGCCTGGTCTTCTTCGGCTGGTCCCAGCAGAACTATCTGTGGATCATACTCCTCAACATCGCCATCAATTATTTCGCGGCCGTCGCCATGGCTACCTGCGGCGGAAAGCGGGGGCTTAAAAACCTGACGCTGGTCTGTGCGGCCGCCGGCAATCTGGGGCTTCTGTTCTATTTCAAGTACTTCGGCTTTACGGTTGAGCTGCTGGCAAAGATCACCCGGCGGGAGCTGCCCGTACCGTCCATTGTGCTTCCGATCGGAATTTCCTTTTTCACGTTTCAGGGCATGGCCTATATGATTGATGTGTACCGCGGCAGGGCGGCCGTGCAGAAGAATCCGCTGAAGGTGGCGCTGTACGTCGTCCTGTTTCCGCAGCTGATCGCGGGACCGATTGTGCGCTACACGGATGTGGCCGCCGACATTGACAGCCGCACCGTGACCGCCGATGATTTTGCCGAAGGAATCCGGCGCTTTGTGACCGGCCTGGCCAAAAAGACGCTGATTGCCAATACGATGGGGGCGGCCGTCGATGAGGTGTGGAGTGTCGGGATTGCCAACTGGACGCCGGCTGTTTCCTGGCTGACCATGATTGCGTATACGCTCCAGATTTATTATGACTTTTCGGGGTACAGCGACATGGCCATCGGCCTCGGGCGGATGCTGGGCTTCCATTTCCCGGAAAACTTCAATCTGCCCTATATCTCAAAGAGCATCACGGAGTTCTGGAGACGGTGGCATATTTCGCTCTCGAGCTGGTTCCGCGACTATGTCTATATTCCGCTCGGCGGCAACAGGAAGCACGTCTACTTCAATCTGTTTGTCGTGTTTCTTCTGACGGGAATCTGGCACGGTGCGGCAGTTCATTATGTCGCATGGGGCTTATGGAACGGTCTCTTTATTCTCGCGGAGAGATGGCTGAAGCTCCGCGGCGGAAGCCGGGCGGCAGCGGCGGGGAGCGGGAGGAACGGCTCCTGCCTGCGGACTGCTCTCGCCCGCCTCTATACACTGGCGGTTGTGGCGTCCGGCTGGGTGATGTTCAGGGCCGCGTCCGTGACCGAAGCCCTTCTGTTTCTGAAAACGCTGGTGGTCCATGTGCCGGAGAAGCCGCTCTATGATGCATTCTGGTTTTATGACCGCTTTACGCTGACCATGCTGGTGCTGGGGATCCTGTTTGCATCGGCTCTGCCGGCTCGCGCCGCGGCTTATGTGCGGGAACATATGGGAGACAGGCGGTGGACGGTCTGTGCCGCGCCCGTGCTTCTGATCCTGTTTGTGCTGTGCGCGTCGAGAATCACCGCCGGGTCCTATAATCCGTTTATTTATTTCCAGTTCTGAGTGACGCATAAGGAGAGTGGAGTTGAAAACCTTCAAGACATGTTTTTCCGCCGTGTTTATGGCGCTTCTGATCCTTCCCGGCATTTTCATGAACCGGAAGGAGGACGCCGTGTCGGAATCCGAGAAGCGGAAGCTTGCGGAGAAGCCGCAGCTATATGCGGAGGACGGATCGCTGAACCGGAATTTCACGGCGGATTTCGAGACCTATTTTAATGACCGCATCGGCTTCCGGGACCGGATGGTGATGACGAATGCGCAGGTGCAGTACTATGTGTTCGGCCAGATCGACAGGGGCGGTATTTATAATCTGGGGCCGCACGGGGAACTGAATTATATCGGCGGCAAAGTCCTGAAAGACTATACGAGGACCAACCTGCCGGATGAGGCGGAGCTTCTTGCGGCTGAGAATGCCTTCCGCAATCTGACGGATTACATGGAAGAACAGGGGGCCGTCTGCTTTTATCTGCAATGCTGGGACAAGCATTCCATCTATCCGGAGCAGTTTTCGCAGCATGTGAAACAATACGAGCCGCTCTCCATGACGGACCGCTATGAAGAGGTGCTCCTCCGCAATCCGGATTTACATGTGATCGAGACCAAGGAAAAGCTTCTGGATGCCAAAGACGACTTTGAAGTCTACACCGTCTGGGGCGATCCCGCGCACTGGTCGCGGCGGGGAGCAAGAATCGCCTACCGGGCGGCAATGGAGAAGATCAATGAGGTGACGGGCGGTGACTACAGAATTCTCACCGACGAAGACTATGATCTGACATCTGTTGACACCGGCATGACGATTTTTAATGCCATTCACCGGCCCTGTATGGAGCCGGCCTATACGCTCAAAGCTCCGGAAGCGGTCCGTTCCGGGGAAAAGCCGAAGATCCCGGATGACAGCCGCAATGTCCGCTTTACAAACGATGCCGCGGGGAATGACACGACGCTGCTGATTATGGGAGACAGCTATATTAACAGTTACCTGATCAAGGATTTTGCCGAGAGTTTCGGCACGACCATTCTCATCTGGGGAGATTATATAAAAGACATGCGGACGATCATGGAGACTTATCATCCCGACATCGTGCTTTTTGAGAATGCCGAGCGCGTTCCGCGTTTTAAAATGGTGCAGAATACCTTCGGAGAGCAGTAAGACGCACTGTTCTTTTTCAGGCAAAAGGTGTAAGATGCTTATCGACAGCTTTTTTACAGAGGTGTAGAGATCATGTTGGCACTGTTTTTTGTATTATGGGTTATTTTAAACGGTCGGATCACCGTGGAAATTCTGGCCTTCGGGCTTGCCGTTTCCGCGGGGACCGGCTTTTTTATGCACCGGCTGATCGGGTGGAGCATGGCGGAGGAGTGGAAGATCCTGCGGAATCTGCCGCTGCTCTGCCTGTATATCCTGGTGCTGATCCGTGAGATCATCAAGGCGGCTCTGACCGTGATGAAGCTGGCCGTCAGCAGGCAGGAGAAGCCGGATCCGGTCATCGTGGAGTTCCATTCCGGCTATACGTCCGGGTTCCGGAATGTCCTGCTGGCCAATTCCATCACGCTGACGCCGGGGACGATCACGCTGATCCAGGAGGGCGACCGCTTTGTGGTTCACTGCCTGCGCAGAGAATACGCGGAGGGCCTTAAGATGGAGGAATCACCCTTCGCGCCCCTTCTCTCGAAAATGACATTATAAGGAGGTCCATATGAGTATCGGGAATGCGTACCGGCTTCTGTATACGTGTTCGTTTGCCGTGCTGGCGGTCCTGACCGGGATCATGCTGATCCGGTCGGTGATCGGTCCGCGCATCACGGACCGCATCATGTCGGTCAATATGCTTTCGACGATGGTCATCTGCAGCATCGCGATCCTGTCGAAGCTTCTGGATGAGAGCTATCTGGCGGATGTGGCGCTGATCTATGCGATGATCAGTTTCACGGCGGTGATGATGATGGCGGTCATGTATATCCCCGCGGGTCCTGAGGAGCCGGCTTTTCCGGGTCTCATGAGAAGCGCAGGGAAAAAGCGGGCGGCCGCTTCACACAAAGGGAGGAAGCACTGATGGAATGGGTGAGATTCTGGATTACGGCGGCCCTTCTGGCTGCGGGACTGGCCGGGTTTGCCTGCGCCGTCCTGGGCGCGTGGAAATTCGGCTTTATCATGAACCGCATGCACGCGGCCGGAATCGGGGATACGCTGGGGATCCTGTGTGTGATCGCGGCGCTCTGTATCGCCCCGGGACGCACGATGGACAATCTCAAGCTGGTGATGCTGGTGTTTTTCATGTGGTTTTCATCGCCTGTCTCGACACATTTCCTGGGGCAGGTCGAGTTTTATACAAACCGGCATCTGGCGGAACATATGGAGTGGCTGCCCGCGGCGGATGGTGCGGAGCGGCAGTCCGGAGAGAAAGAGAAGGAGATAAGCGGATGAGTCTGATTGACGGCGTGAAAATACTGCTGCTGATCCTTCTGATCGTCTGCGCCGTGAGCGTGAATCTGACGAAGAGTCTTCTGCAGGCAGTGGTGATCTTTATGTCCTACAGTTCTGTCATGTGCCTCCTCTGGATTCTGATGGAATCACCGGATCTGGCGATTACGGAGGCTGCTGTAGGTGCCGGTGTGAGCGGAACGCTGTTTCTGGTCACACTGAGAAAAATCAGAGAGGCGGACCGGGATTTTGAAGAAACAAAAGATAACGGCAGGTGAGCGCTTCCGGAGATGGCTGGACGGTGAGACGGATATCATGGAGAGCCTCATGGATTTCAATGAGAATCCGTACGTCTCCCATCACGAAGCGAAAGAGAATAAACGGATAAGAAACCGCAGGATTGACGAGAGCACTTCCGCGAAGAGGATGATGAGCGCCGAGAGAAAAGGCTTCCGCGTGATGTATTCCGTGGTGGCGGTGATCTCCTGTGTGTCGCTGATCGGGGTGCTGCTGTTTGTACTTGCCAATCTGCCCCGGTACGGCGTGGAGAATCCGAGGACGGTGGAAGTCGTCTCGCGGTATGTGGAAAAGGGCGTCTCGGAGACGGGCGCCGTCAATATCGTGGCCGGTATGATTCTGGACTACCGCGCCTTTGACACGCTGGGTGAATCGCATGTGCTGTTTACGGCGCTCGTCTGTGTCATGATTCTTCTGCGCAAAGACCGGAAGAACATGAGCGGCGTGATGGACGATTATTACACGATCGCGAAAGAGCGGTTTCATGAGATCAGCACGGAGTCGATCCTGAGACTGGTGGGGGCGCTCCTCATTCCCTGCATTTTCGTGTTCGGCATCTATGTGCTGCTGAACGGACAGAACGGGCCGGGCGGCGGCTTTTCCGGCGGCGCCGTGATGGGCGCGGGCTTTATCATGGCTTCCGCTTCCTTCGGCTTCGACCGTGTGGACCGGGTCATCACACAGAAGCTGAGCGCGTTTATCGCATTTGCCGCCCTGAGCTTCTACAGTTTTGCCAAGGGCTATGTCTTTTTTACGGGGGCAAACGGACTGGAGAACCACATTCCCAAAGGAACTCCCGGCGCGATCTTAAGCGGCGGCCTGATTCTGCCGCTGGACATCGCGGTCGGAATCGTCGTCGCGTTCACCATGTTCGGCTTTTACAGCCTTTTCCGCAGAGGCAATATCGGCGGGCAGTGAGACGGATCCGGTTTTACCCGGACCGTCCGGAAAGAGTGGGAGATTATGCTGCAGAATTTGCTTGCAAATTATGAAGAGGCCGTCGCGATTATTTTATTCGGGATCGGTTTCACCATGCTTCTCTTCCAGAGAAATCTGGTGAAGAAGCTGATCGGTATGAACATCATGGATACGGGCACTTTCCTGTTCCTGGCGTCCATGGGCTACATTGCCGGCAGGAAGGCGCCGATCGTGACGAACGGCGTGATGGAGACATCTGCCTATATCAACCCGGTACCGGCCGGACTTGTTCTGACCGGAATCGTGGTGTCCGTGTCCGTCACGGCGATTATGCTGGCACTGACGGTGCGCCTCTATAAGCGGTATCACACGCTGAATCTGGATGATATATACGTGCTTTCAAAGCATCAGGCAGAGGACAGATAAGAAGGAGGCGCAAAAAAACTTGGACTTTATCAGAAATTTTCCCCTGTTTACCATCGTTCTGAGCCTGTTTTCCGGGGTTCTGTGTACGGTGTTCAAAGGGAGGACGGCGAGAATCTATACGGCCGTGTACGAATGCTTCCTGACCGCCCTCGTGAGCTGCGTGCTCTGGTATACGATGAAAACCGGCACGTCATTTACCTATGTGATGGGTGAGTTCCCGGCTCCGTGGGGCAACGAAATCCGGGCCGGCACGCTGGAGGCGGTCATTGCGCTGCTTTTCCTGGTCGTTCTGTTTTCATCGGTGGTCGGGGGCTGGAATTTTGTCTCGACGGATATCGACGAGAGCAAGATCAACCTGTATTACGGGCTGATCAACCTGATGACGGCCGCGCTCATGGCCATGACCTGGACGAATGACCTCTTTACCGGCTATGTCTTTCTGGAGATCCTGACGCTGACGAGCTGCGGTATCCTGATCGTGCGCGAGATCGGCAGGACGACGCTGGCAGCTGTGCGCTATATGATCATGAACCTTCTGGGCTCTGCGCTGTTTTTGCTGGGCGTTGTGCTCCTCTATGACATCACCGGGCATCTGCTGATGGTGCCGATGCGGGAACAGATCGGGCTTCTGATCCAGGATCCCGGGAACCGCATGATCCTCACGCTGGCCGTCGGAATCCTCACGATCGGACTGGGCATCAAGAGCGGGCTCTTCCCGTTTTACTTCTGGATGCCGGATACATACGGATGGGCGACGCCGACGTCGGCCTCGATTCTGTCCGCACTGGTGTCGAAGTGCTACCTGTTTCTCCTGATCAAGATTTACTGGCGCGTCGTCGGGATCGATATGTTCCAGCAGATGCCGATCCGAAATCTGCTTCTGGTCCTCGGCATGTGCGGGATTGTGTTCGGGTCCCTGTCGGCGCTGCGGGCGGGCAATATCAACCGGATGACGGCCTTTTCCTCGGCGGCCCAGATCGGATATATCTACATGGGAATCGGAATCGGGGGAGAAATCGGATATACGGCTGCCATCTTCCACATTTTTGCCCACGCAGTGACGAAATCCATGCTGTTTCTCACGACCCCCAGGCTGGCGGCCGTGTCGGAGGACAGCCTTCTGTTCCGCAAACTGACAGGCAGCGGCCTGCGGGACAAAAATGCCGGCATCTACTTTATGGTCAGTGCATTTTCCATGATCGGGATTCCGATGTTTGCGGGATTTTCTTCCAAGATCATGTTCGGCGTCGCTGCGGTCAGGGCGGGCAGCGTGAGAGAGATGGTGATGGTGATCATCGTTCTCGCGCTCAGCTCCTCACTTAATGCGTACTATTTCATCAGGACCATCATTCGTCTTTATACCCGGTCCGACCCGGGCCGCCGTGTCCGTCCGGTGCGGCACCGCCTGAGCTACAATATTCCGATGATTCTGCTCACGGCGGCAAATCTTCTGCTGGGACTGGGGTCGGTTGCGATTGTGGATATGATTCAGCGGGGGCTGGAGATGTTTTCCTGATTACAGCGCGCAGCGCGGAACAATCCGTAATCGACTTGCAGGTGACCCAATCATAATAGATAGGAGAGATAACTATGCTTCCATGCATTGCCATTTTATTCCCGGTGCTCTCGGGTATTCTCATATCGGTGATGAAGAAGGAGGAGAAGATGCGGAACCGCCTCTATGCGGCGGCCCTTCTTCTTTCGGATCTTCTGTGTGTGCTGGAGATCCGTTTCAGACAGTCCGCGACGCCGATTGCATTTACCGGGACTCTGAAGATTACCTTTGCGCCCGACAGCCTGGGCTGCTATTGCCTCACGGCGGTCATGGTTCTCTATACGGCGGTGACATTTTATGCATTTGAGTATATGAAAAAAGAAGAGCGGCCGTCTGTCTTTTTCGCTTTCCTTTTCATCTCATACGGCGCCTTTGCCGGGGTATGCCTCTCCGGCAACCTGGTCACGCTCTACCTGTGCTTTGAAATGCTGACGCTGACGACGGTGCCGCTGGTGCTCCACGAGCTGACGAAAGAAGCCGTGGCCGGCGGGCTCAAGTATCTGTTCTACTCGGTGGCCGGCGCCCTGATGGGCCTGCTCGCCGTCTTCTTCCTCTATCAGTATGCGGGCGGAGATACGTCATTTGTCAAAGGCGGTTTCCTGGATCTGTCCGGGATCGCGGGACATGAGAATCTCCTCCGGGGCGTGATCTTCGCCGGTATTATCGGGTTCGGCACGAAGGCCGGTATGTATCCGATGCACGGATGGCTTCCGGCGGCTCACCCGGTGGCACCCGCACCCGCATCTTCGCTTCTCTCCGGCATCGTCGCCAAGGCAGGCGTGCTGGCCGTGATCCGTCTGGTCTATTATTCGGCCGGCACGGAGCTTCTGGCCGGGACCTGGGTCCAGTACACGTGGATGACGCTCTGCCTCCTCACGATTTTCATGGGCTCCATGATGGCCTTCCGCGAGAAGGTGATCAAGAAGCGCCTGGCCTACTCCACGATCAGCCAGATTTCCTACATCCTGTTCGGGCTTTCACTCATGACGGAGCGGGGAGTCCGCGGCGGGCTGATCCACCTGATGGGACATGCCGCTTCCAAGGGCTGCCTCTTCCTCGCCGCCGGCGTGTTCATCTATCAGCTGGGCATCCACGATGTCAGCGGGCTGAAAGGGATCGGAAAGCGCATGCCCGTCACGATGTGGTGCTTTACGATTGTATCGCTCTCGCTTGTGGGAATCCCGCCGCTGGCCGGATTCTTAAGCAAATGGGAGATCGCTTCCGCGGCCGTCGGCAGCGGGGCGGGTGTCTTTGCCATACTCGGTCCGGTTGTGCTGCTGATCTCGGCGCTCCTGACAGGCGGCTATCTCCTGACGATCGTTGTGGAAGCCTTCTTCCCGGGTCGGGAAGAAAACGGCGCGGCAGAGCCTGTTTATGAGAAGGCGGAGCCGCCGGCACTGATGACGGTCCCGATGATCGTCCTTGCCGCGGCGTCACTTGTCGTCGGCACGGCCGGTCTGACCCTCCTGAACCTGTACGGTCTGTAAAGAAGGGGGGCGGAGTATATGTCGGCTTTGATATTAGTACTGCCCGTGATCCTGCCGATTGCGGGCGGCGCCCTGATCCTGTGGCTTCCCTTCCGCAGTGACAGGGCCAGAAATCTGTACGCGGAGATCCTGGTCTGTGCGACTTCCGCCGCTGCATTTTACGCAATGCTGGCCTGTCCGGGCAAGACGGCCACGCTCTATACGCTGTCCCAGGGATTTTCCCTGGCGCTCCGCGCGGACGGCGCGGCATCGCTGTTTGCCGGAATGGTCTCTCTCATGTGGCCGCTGGTGATGCTGTATGCATTTGACTATATGGAACACGCGCAGAGGAAGCATGTGTTCTTCGCGTTCTATGTCATGACCTTCGGCGTCACACTCGGCGTGGCATTTTCCGCCAATCTGACGACGCTGTATGTGTTTTATGAAATGCTGTCGCTGGTGACGCTTCCGCTCGTGGTGCATTACGGCAATCACGAGAGCATGTATGCCGGCAGAGTCTATGCCGTGTTTACGATCGGAGGCGCTTCCCTGACGTTCTTCGCGGTGATCGTGGCGACGATCTACGGAAATGCCGGCAGCTTTGAGTTCGGCGGCTGCATGAACCTGTATGTCAACCACGGCCTGATCAGGGCTGCTTATCTGCTGGCCTTCCTGGGATTCGGGACCAAGGCCGCGGTGTTTCCGCTGTATTACTGGCTGCCGACGGCTTCGGTGGCCCCGACTCCGGTGACCGCGCTTCTGCATGCCGTCGCGGTCGTCAATTCCGGCGTGTTTGCCGTTATGCGGACGACTTATTATGTGTTCGGGACGAAGCTTCTTCTGGGAAGCGTCGTGCAGAAGCTGTGTCTGGCGCTGGCGGTCTTCACGCTGCTGTACGCGTCGGTGATGGCCCTCCGCGAGCGGCATTTTAAAAGAAGGCTGGCCTTCTCCACGGTTGCCAACCTGTCGTATATGCTGTTCGGAATCGAGCTGATGACCGCGCAGGGAATGGTCGGCGGGATGTCGCACATGGTGTTTCACGGGGTCATCAAGATCACGCTGTTTCTGTGCGCCGGGGCTTTCATGCACCGGACGGGCAAAAACTATATTTACGAGCTGAACGGAATCGGGCGCAGAATGCCCGTCACGTTTATCTGCTATACGCTCGGGGCCCTGTCCCTGACCGGCATACCGTTTTTCTGCGGCTTTATTTCCAAGTGGAAGCTCCTGGAGGCCGGCGCGGCGGCGGGGACGCCGCTGGGAACGGCGGGAGACTGCGCCCTCATCGCGGCGGCTTTTCTGTGTGCCATGTACACACTGACGATCAGCGTCAGGGCATTCTTCCCGGTGCAGGGCCATGCGGGCGCCCCGCAGAAGGCAGCTTCCTGTGAGGCGGGCGTACTGATGCTGCTTCCCATCCTGGTGTTTACGGCCATCAATGTCGTACTGGGGATCGCGCCGGGAATCATTCTTGATTTCATAGGAAGCATTGCTTCGGGAAGCATATAAAAGGAGGAACTATGCTGATTGCGTGGATCGTTTTTTTCCCGATCGCGGCCGCATTTGCCGTGTACCTGACCGGGAGACATCATGAACATGCGAGGGATCTGGCCGGCGCTGCCGTGACGGCCGCCGTCTTTCTGCTGGCGCTGGGGCTGCCTTCCGCGCGGCCATCTCTGGATATAGGCGGCATACTGGTGAACGGCCTGCATTTTATGACGGACGGATTCCGGGCGGTCTACGGGATCGTGACCGCATTCATGTGGCTGGGGACGTCCGTGTTTTCCCTGGAGTATTTCCGGCACGAGCGGGAGGGGCTCAACAGGTACTGGTTTTTCGTACTGGTGACACTGGGAGCCACCGAAGGCGTGATGCTCTCGGCGGACCTCATGACGACGTTCGTGTTTTTTGAAATGCTTTCCTTCACCTCCTTTACGTGGGTGATTCACGAGGAGACTCCGGAAGCGGTCCGTGCGGGCTATACGTATCTGTTTATCGCGGTGATCGGAGGACTCGTGCTTTTTATGGGGCTCCTGCTGCTCATGCACGCGTGCGGGACACTGGACTTCAGAGAGCTGAAGGAGGCCGTCCGCACGGCCGGCAGAGAGAAGGAAATCCTGGCGGCGGGGATCTGCATCCTCTTCGGCTTCGGCGCGAAAGCCGGCATGTTTCCGGTCCATATTTGGCTGCCCAAGGCCCATCCCGTGGCGCCGTCTCCGGCATCCGCCCTGCTCTCGGGCATTCTCACCAAGGTGGGGATCTACGGAATACTCATGACCGCCATGGAAGCGCTGTCCGACAGCATGTTCTACGGGAGGTTCATCCTTGTGCTCGGACTGGTGACGATGCTGCTCGGCGCTGTTCTGGCCCTGTTCTCCGTGAATCTGAAGCGGACCCTGGCCTGCTCGTCCATGTCCCAGATCGGCTTTATCCTGACGGGATGCGGCATGTACGTGCAGCTGCATGCGGCGGGATCGGAGGAAGGCGCACTTGTTGCGCTGGCGGGAACCATGCTCCATATGCTCAATCACTCCCTGATCAAGCTGGTTCTCTTCACGGCGGCCGGTGTGGTCGTCATGAATCTGCATACGCTCACGCTGGACGACATCCGCGGCTGGGGCCGCAATAAAAGGTTCCTGAAAGCCGCGTTTGCACTCGGCGCCCTCGGCATCAGCGGCGTGCCTCTTTTTAACGGCTACATCAGCAAGACGCTGCTCCACGAGGGGATTGTGGAAGGCATACACGAGCTGCCTTCCGCGGCCGCGGCCCTGCATGCCTCCGAATGGGTCTTCCTCTTTACGGGAGGCCTGACATTCGCCTACATGCTGAAGCTTTTCCTGTGCATCTTCGTTGAGAAGAACGCGCAGGCGTCCAGGCAGGCGGAATATGATGCGCAGTCCGCCTGTATGAATCCGTTGAGCACCGCGGCGGTCTGCGGGCCCTCCGTACTCATGGTTCTGCTCGGACAGCCTTTCATCATGAACCGGATCGCGGCGTATATGACGCAGAACGAGGAGATCCTCTCCTTCCGCGCGTTTGCGGCGGTGAATCTGAAAGGGGGCGCGATCTCTCTCGCCATCGGCTGTGCGGTCTATCTGCTTTTTGTGAAGCGCGTGCTGTACCGGAATCAGTCGTATGTCAATCTGTGGCCGGAGTGGCTTGACCTGGAAGATCTGGTTATGCGGCCGTTGCTCACCCGCGTTCTGCCCGGGATCTTCGGAAGCATACTCGCCGTGTTCGGTGAAAACAGGATCCTGAAGCCCTGCGGGAAGATTGTCCTGTTCGCCGGCTCTCTGATCGGGAGGATACTCGCGGACAGCGTCGACGGCCTCATTGTATTGATGAGAAAGACGTTTGTCCGGGAGAGAAAGAGCGGACGCCCCGACACGGACAAGATGACCTTTATGAGAACCGCCGTGGAGGCGACACAGGAGACGGCGGACCTGATCGCCGGGAATTTCTCGTTTGCCATGATGATGACCTGCATCGGGATTCTGATTGTGCTCGGGGTGCTGGTGCTTCTGGCCGTTTTCCATGTCAGATTTTTCTAAGGAAACACTGATTCAATCAGCGTTTCCCTAAAACCGGACGGGAGGGAACCATGGGTGAGAAATATGCGCCCCATATTAAACTGTCAGTCAGAAGGGACGGGACCAGCTTCTTCGGACCCGGCATCGCCGAGCTTCTGGAGCTGGTTGACCAGGAGGGATCTCTGAAGGTCGCGTGCGCCAGAATGGGCCTCTCGTATTCGAAGGGGCGGTATATTCTGCGGCGAGCGGAACAATGCCTGGAGTTTCCCCTGATCGAGATCCGTCACGGAGGACAGGGCGGAGGCGCGTCCGTCCTGACGGAAGAGGGCAGGCGCTGCCTGACAGGCTACAGAGAGATCGAAAGAGAAGTGACTGCTTATGCGGCCGGGCTGTTTGAGAGCCGCTGGAGGACAAATGAGTAAAGAAGTCAGAGTATGCCTTGTGACGGGAACACGCGGTGCGGGCAAATCCACGCTGATCGAACATGCGCTGAAGGAGTGCCGGGGAATCCGGCCGGTTGCGGTGCGGGCTGATCTCCGTGTGCCGGGAAAGCTGGAGGATGAGCTGACCGCCATCTGCGAGGAAGGCAGAGCGGATTATATTCTTCTGGAGGCCGATGCGGACTGCGACCAGGAGCGGCTGGTCGAGACGACGGCGATGGTGTGCGAGATTAATTCGGAAGACGGCATCCCGATGAAGCTGGACAACGTGGTGGCGGTCGTGGACTGCGCGGAGGCTTACCGGGCCTTCCGCGAAGGAAGAAAACTGAACCGCGCTCCTCTGGACGGGCCGGATACGGAATACGAGGTGATCGGACAGCTGGAGATGTGCAGCACGGTCGTCTTTAACAAGGCGGAGATGCTGAGTGACGAGGAGCTTGATGAACTGATCGCGACGGCTCGCCTCCTCCAGGCCGATGCGGCCATGGCGGTTGCGGAGAACGGAGCCGTGGATGCGGCGGAGATCCTCATGACGGACCGGTTTGACCGGGAACATATCATGAGGGGAGCGGGCTGGGTCAATGTGCTGCAGAATCCGGAGCCTGTGCCGGAAGATGATGAGGAATATGGCCTGATGACCTTCCTGTATGTCAGAAGGCAGCCGTTTGACCACGAAAAACTGGTGGAAATGTGCGATATGTGGCCGCACTCCGTAATCCGAATGAAAGGAATGGTCTGGTACAGCAATGAGCCGGATATGTCCTTCATGCTGGAGCAGGCGGGGCGGGCCATCACGGAGTCGCCGTCCGGGAAGTTTCTGGCGGCCGCGCCGGTGGAGACTCAGCTTGAGCTGCTCGGCAAATATCCGGAAATCCGGAAGATCTGGGACCGGAAATACAAAGACCGCATGATCAAGCTGGCATTTATCGGAAAAAATACGGACATCGAGCTTCTGACCATGAGGCTTGACGCCTGCCTGGGGGATCTGCCCGATAGAGAATCATGAAATGAAAAAGAAAAAAGGACTGCCGCACGGATTCACCGTGCGGCAGTCCTTTTTTAGCGGAGACGAAGGGATTCGAACCCTTGTACCGGTGTTAAGCCGATAAACGCATTTCGAGTGCGCCGCGTTATGACCACTTCGCTAC
>CACXFM010000145.1 GCA_902766955.1 uncultured Lachnospiraceae bacterium
AGTTCTCCGTCTCCGGCTGCCGTGTCCATAACACCCTCCGCCTCTGCGCTCAGGGTCGTCCTGTTGTCCACCGGCATACTGGCCTCAAATGACAATCTGCCGTCCTCATGATCATAGAAGCCTTCCAGCGTCCCGACGGTTGTGCCGCCTGCCACTGCATTACCGCTCCAGACGTCTTTTGTTCCGTCAGGCACTTTTGCAATATCCAGTGAGAACAAGGGCTCCGTTATGCCGCTGTCCTGAAGGAGCACCCGGTAATTCTCCGCTTCGCTTCCGGCATCCTTCGTATGCGACGCATTGAACGAATAGTGCTGATCAGGATATCTGGTGCTGATCTCTCCCTGCAGACTCTGCATTCCTTCATCCGGGTCATTCAGACAGGTCAGTGTAAAGAGGCCCGCCTCCGGAATCTCAAGCGACGCATTGATTTCCCTCCGGGGAGACGACTCCTCCGCGAGACTCTCTATCGTCAGTGCGGCCTGGCTCGTCTCAGTGCCGTTATACAGAATGAGGCCGAATGCGCCGTTCAGATCCACTTGCGGCCAGCAGATTTCAAAGAACCTGTAGCGATTGGCGTCAGCTGTCTCCGTCACAACCGCTTCTGCCGCCGATGTCGTCCCGGATTCAGAGGACGCGGCTGTTACCTGCACCCCGTCACAGGAGAGCCCCTTCAGAATTCCATCACCGTTAAAGCTCACCCCGATCTCAAAGGCTGCATCATCGGGAATGCTCTCCTTCGCATCCTTTAAGGTTTCCCTGATCTCGTCGGCGTGCCAGCCATACCAGAGCCAGACCTTTTCGCCGAACGAATACTTCTCGTCAAGGATCACATCGCCTCTCATAACAGCAGACGACATTAAACTTTTCTGTTCATAGGGCAAAGCATCATATTCTTCGCGCGTATATGCTTTCCCCGGCACAATCGTCAGCTGTCTCGGATCGTAGACGGATTCCGCTTCCTCTCCTGTTTCCTCCGCCTCTTCTTCCGCCTTTTTCACGCGCTGTTCGGCAGCCTCAAATGCGCCTTCCCTGAAAGACCATTTCCCGGTATAAACGGCTATATCGACATCTAAGGTCGAACTGAGTGAAGTCGGATAGAGTATATTGTAGAAATTCCTGATATAAGCACTGTTTCGCAGAGGGCTCTGTATCAGAAGCGACCGCAGCTGCGCAATACCCGGAATCCCGTTGTACTCTTCATAATAGCTGTCAAGGCATTCCAGCAGTTCTGTTCTGAAAGCCTCATCTGTTTCAAGGCGGTCAAGCAGAAGCTCCGCCGATTCAGGCAGCGCCCTTGCGGGTACTCTGCCGGTATAAGAAGTGCAGGGTTCTGACACACTGCCCGCACTGACGGCGGATTCTTCGGCGCTCACGATTTCAGCCGAATCAAAGACAGGCTTCACAGTATCAAACGCCGTCCGGAAAGCATCGGGATCAGGGATCATGCCGGCTATGGTCCTCATCACCTGCTGTCTGGTGCTGAACGGCGGCATAATCATCGAATTAACGGAATTCCCGAAGACGTTCCGGAGCGAACTTCCAAAAGCGGATACATAACTTTGCATGACCGACGGATCGATATACTCTCCGCTGACCAGTTCGGGCAGCCTCATCCGGAAGGCCATATTTGCCTCATCCATGAGCCAGTCCGCCGTCGCGATCTCCTCTTCATTGACATGGAAAGACAGAGAGCCTCCGGGAGACAGATACTTCACATCCGGCACATCAGCTGCCATCTGGGCAAATGGATACAGCGGTTTCTCGCTGGCCTGTGCGGAAGAAACGATATCAAGGCCGATCTCCTTCACCCATGACAGATCCGTTTTCAGGAATGTCTCCGACGCAAGTCCCAGTATCTGAAGAGCATCCGGATCAATTGAAATCCGGAAAGCAGACTTCTGAGAGGCGTTCTGTTCGACAGCCTCCTGCAGGGATTCACGGCATACAGTCAGAAGGTCCACGGCTTTTTCCGAAATCTGTCTCCAGGCTTCAGACAGCGCATTTTCCTCCGTGACGGCTATTGTTTCCATTTCCTCCGCGGATGATTCCGCGATGCTCTCTGCCGCATCTGCAGCCCGTTCGACAGCCGAAGCTGTCTCCTCCGCCTCAGACACTTCAAAGACAGCCTCCGCACTGCTCAGTCCGCCCGCATCCGATGCCGCGTTTACAATTGAATCCTCCGCCAGACTGACTGTCTCGGCCTGAGAAATGCTTTCCACGGCCTGTTCCGCAGCCGATGCTGCTGCCTGCTCCGCTGCCGCACTCTGAGCCGCTTCCTGCTCCGCTGCCGTACTCTGAGCTGCTTCTGACACAGCTGCCGTACTCTGCGCCGTGCTCCCGGTGCTTTCCTTTTTTGCCGCGGATCCGCAGCCGCTGACAGAGGCCGTGACCATTACCAGTGAGAGAATCAGTGCCCACACTCTCTTTTTTTTCATGACGCTCCTCCCTTTTTTGTCTCCTTCCCGCTACTGCACAGTGTCCAGCCGACACTGCTTAAATTATCTCAAATAAATCGGCCGGAAACAACCTTTTTCAATACAAGTCCCGACAAAAATACCAGAATACAGATAAGACCGAAAATCGCAATTCCCACTGGAAGCCCCCATGTGCAAAATCCGTAAAAATCATTGCTGCCTGCCTACCCCTCAAGGCCGTTCACCAGAATATTTCCCAGATAAAAGCTTCCGTAGATCAGGACAGGCACCACGCCGCAAAAGGCATGACCGCGGTAAACAGATTGACAGCTATACGCAAAGAATATTTCATCAAAACCACCATAAAACCGGATCGGCATCAAACACACATATCATCATACGGAATAATAAATCTGAGCCAGTCCGCCGTGGGAAGTTTCCCTGTATTTTTCGTTCATATCCTTCCCCGTGCGGTACATAGTTTCCACCACCTCGTCAAACGAGATCTTCCTGTTGGCGTACAAAAACCGCGACAGGTTGACGGCACTGATGGCGCGCATGGCCGCAACGGCATTTCGCTCGATACAGGGAATCTGAACCAGCCCGTTCACGGGGTCACAGGTCAGCCCCAGATTATGTTCCATTGCAATCTCGGCCGCATACTCGATCTGGTCGATATTGAGACCGTTGAGAGAGGCAAGCGCAGCGGCCGTCATGGAACAGGCGCTTCCGATCTCCGCCTGACATCCGCACTCGGCTCCGGAAATGCTGGCATTTGTCCGGATCACATTGCCGATCAGGCCTGCCACGGCCAGTGCATCCAGAATCTCATCTTCGGGAAATCCCCTGTCGTTCTGCATATAATACATGACCGCCGGCAGGACTCCGCAGGCCCCGCAGGTGGGGCTGGTTACGACGATGTTCTCATCGGCATTTTCTTCACTCACCGCATACGCGTAAGCCGCGATCACCCGGTTCATAGTGACATCGGGGCTCTCATTATAGCAGCGCTTTTCATATAGAAGTTTTGCCTTTCTGGTGACTCCAAGGCCGCCGGGCAGAATGCCTTCCGCCGCGAGTCCCCTCCTGACCGCATCCTGCATGGCATCCCAGACAGTCTTCAGATAGACGCGCAGATAAGGATCCTCAAAGCGGTATATAAACTGGGCGAGGCTCAGTCCTCTCTCCTCACAGAAATGAAGCATCTGGGACAGGTTTTTCTGGGGGTAGACCTCGCGCTCTTCATCCGACTCCTCGTTCTGGATCCTGATCGAGCCGCCTCCGATGCTGAAGATCCAGTCGCTTCCGATCACCCTGCCGTCGCTCAACGCCTCAAAGAGCATTGTATTGGGATGGGGCAGGTCTTCCTCCTTCATCTCTCTGTTGTAACAGATTTCCGCGCCGGGGAGGCCCGACTGAATCGCCTTTCCGGTACAGTGTCCTTCTCCCGTATAGGCCAGCGACCCGAAGAGCGTCACTCTGTATGCGTCCGCATCCGGATAGCGCTCACCGAAGAGTTTTGCGGCGTTGTGGGGGCCGACAGTATGTGAACTGGAGGGGCCGTTTCCGATCTTAAAAACACTTTTAATACTCTTCATTTCATCACTCCCGTCCTGTACATTTCAAAAAGAAGGTACATATACATATATGATACTGCATATGTGGCCAGTCAGGAACACTAATTGTATAAAAGGATCCGGCCGTGACTAGTCGCATCCTGCACGGAGTGCTTTTTATACCATAGGAAATCCAGAGGAATGTCCTATGGCATAAAAAAAGTCTATCTGCTCCATACATCACAGAGCAGATAGACATGAAAAAATCGGGGCAGCGAGATTCGAACTCGCGACCTCACGGCCCCCAGCCGTGCGCGCTACCAAGCTACGCCATACCCCGACGCACCCACTATTGTGCCATTTTTTGACGAATTTGTCAATTCTAACATTCCATTTTTATAAACTTCTCCTAACCGCCCGTTTATTTGCGGGCGGCCGGACTCCCTGTCACGCGTAGCTGTGAATACCGGGCAGGAATGTATTGACTCCGATGTAGGTAAAGAGGACGCAGACAAAACCGATCGCCGCAAAGATGGCGGCACTCTTTCCTCTCCAGCCTCGCCGTATGCGGAGATGCAGATACAGCGCGTAGATCAGCCAGGTGATCAGCGACCAGGTTTCCTTGGGATCCCAGCTCCAGTAGCTGCCCCACGCCCGCTCGGCCCAGATCGAACCGGTGATGATGCAAAAAGTCAGAAACAGAAGCCCCAGCGATACCGCCCTGTAGCCGATCAGATCCAGCTTTTCCCTGGAAGGAATGTGTCTGTCCAGGAAGGAGTTTTCGCCGATCCGGTCTCTCATGAGGAAAATCAGCGCCAGCACAAAGGAGACGCCGAAGGATCCGTATGAGATAATCGCCGTGGACACATGGAAGCCAAGCCAGTTGCTGCGAAGGGCGGGCATCAGCTCATGGATATCCTTGCTCTGCATGGCAGCATAGCCGATGATCAGGAAGATCACCGGTGCGGAAAAGGCACCGAGAACCTGGAAACGGTATTTTCTGATGAAGATCAGGCTCACGAGACACAGCCCCCAGGCAAAACTGGTGGCAAATTCATACTGGTTTGTGAGCGGCAGTCTGCCGGCACCGATTCCGCGGATCACAAGCGCGGCGGTATGCAGGCACAGTCCCACTGTCATAATGATATTGGCGATCCTGGCCGCCTTGTCGTTCTTGGAAATCAAAAAGATGAAATAGATGACCATCGATGCGAAATACAGAAGCATGGTGATCGTAAACAGGACGTTTTCCGCCTTTAAAAAGAATCCTTCTGACATCGTGCTTTCCTCCTCATCCCTTCCTATTCAGTCTTTGCCTGCTCAGCCGCATCTTCCGGCTGGCTGTCCGCAGGTACGGCATCCGCCTCTTTCTGTACAGGGGTCATCCCTTCTTTTTCAGCTTCCTCCGCAAAGTGCTCGGTAAAGAGCGCGCCTCCCTTGCGGCTTCCCGCCTCCGTGATCCACTCATCCCCGTTTTTCTCTGCCCGGATCCATGCCGGCTGCACGTAAAAAGCGAGAATGAGACCGATGAGCGTCACCAGTCCTCCGATCAGGGCAAGCGGCGTAAACGGGTCTTTCTTCACCTGAATCAGTGTGTAATTCCTGGGGTTTTCAAAGGTGATGGTGTATTCATCGATCGTCAGCACCTCATCACCTGTCAGTGCATTCATGCCCAGCATCCGCCCCTGATAGTAGGCGGAGTAGAGATAGGCCGGGTTCTTCAGTTCCGAAGAAGCCGTCATCGGCCCGTTTTCCGGATCCATGACATAGTCGGGATAGAACACATTAAAGAGCACAAGCAGATCCGGCTTATCCTTTATGGCCAGATAATCTCCGGCACAGACGGTCTCTTTCTGTATTTCCTCGCCGTCTTTTTCCACCTTCATGTCGCAGGCCCAGCCGGTGGAGTTCTGGTAGAACTTCATGCCGAACATGGTAAGGGGCGCATTCACCGCGGCCGTACCGCTCGCGGATGTGCCGTCGGACGCATTTCTCACCGTGATGTCCGCCGCATACTGTCTGACCGTCTCATCTTCACGCAGATCCACGTCAAATGCATCGATAGTCAGTATATAGCTCGTATCTCCGATCTGCCGCGACTGTCCGGGCACGCCGTATACCGTATATTCTTCCTTGAAGCTCTGGCCGAGTCCGAATCCCAGGATCACAAGCAGGATCCCCAGATGACATACCCAGGCACCCCAGATGCCGGCCCTGTTTTTGATGCCAAAGCGGAAATCTCCGTCTTTTTCCACATGGCGGAATCCAAGTCTCTGAAACAGGCCGTCCGGATCCTTCTCTCCGCGGCCGGCCGCCTCCGCACGGTGAGCTCTCACCGTGCGGGCACTGCCCGCACTCTTCCACTTCCTTATTAAAGAAGGCAGACGGAGCACGTTGCAGAGCAGAAGATTCAGACACAGGAAAGCCGTGAGGACGATGAACCACAGACTGTGGAAGACGTCATCCAGATGAAGGGCCATAATGAGCGCTGCCGTGCGCTCGGAATAGGTCTGCGTATACCAGGCCAGCGTCTGGCCCTGGGTCACAAAGCTTCCGGCCGCACAGGCCGCAATCAGTACCAGCAGAAGGATGACGGCAAATCTCATGGAGCTCAGGAAATTCCAGGCTTTTTTCAACATTTGTCCCTCTCCCCGTACACTTTACGGTTTGAATCATTTGTTTAAAAAGGCGCCCGCGTCCAGCAGTTGGCCGGCAGACAGGCGCCTCTTTGTCTCATACTTACAAGCTGTTATGAATCGAATTGATGGTTTCTGGCTGTTACGCACTCAGGAGAGCCATCGCTTCGCTGATCTTATTGTCGGACGTATTCAGGCATTCCTTTGAGAGTGCCGAATTATGAGCGCCCTCGCTGTTTTCCACGTAGCAGTAATCGAAATACCACTGCGCTTCCCTGTACAGCTTGCGCACGCGATTCAGATCGTCCTCGGACATTTTAGCCTCGCTGACTGCGGCGGCCAGAGCATCCTTCATCTCGGACAGTCTGTTTCCGACTTCTGTTTCTCTCTCCGTCACTTCCGCCTGAATGGTGTGTACGTAGGATGCCATATCGCGGTCACCGTGGCACTGGACGCAGAGCTGAAGGATCCTCTCATCCTCAAGCGGGCTCACAAACTTGTGGCTGTGATAGACCGTGCCGTCTGCCTCCTGGATGAGAGCCATATGGCAGTCCGCGCAGTTCAGAAGGCCGGCGTGCTTGCCCTGGAGGAAGGTCTCCATCTCGGGATGCTGGGCTTTCAGCATCTGCGCGCCCGTGCTCTCCTGTGTCCAGTCAGAGAAACCGATCTCGTCATAGTAGGCCAGAATCGCGGAGGGCGTCATGGTATCAACCGAAGTGTAGGGCATGGACGCTTCCTTCGTATCCGGCTGGAAATAGTATTCGATGTGGCACTGGCCGCAGCTTAATATGGCCGGGTCAATCGAACTCATGTTGTCGCCGAGTGCCTTCTGTACGTAGGAGTGTGTGACGACCAGCTTGCCCGCGCTGCCCGGATCGTTCCCGTGGCAGTTGTAGCAGCTTGTCGCTTCGGTCATGGAGCTGTAGACTTCTTCGAAGTCCATCGAATAGGCATCCACGCCGATATCGTTGACAAGTTTCGTGAAGTTGGGTGTCTTACAGGTCAGGCAGTTGGCGTTTGCATGGGGCCTTGCGGTCGAATGCACGTCCTCGAGGTCATAGGAATGTCCTCTCGCCGACTTGTAATCCTTGGCAAATCCGTACCCCTCATAGATGTTGACGAGATAGGGATCCTCCTCCAGGTAATCCGTCGCATAACTGTTTTCGTCATTTGCGCCCATACTGGCCACAATATACGGATATGTCGACTGCCAGTCCTCCGCAGTCACTACACCGTCCGGCGAAGACGCCTCCGGCGCCTCCACGTTCTGATATTCGATATCCTCCCTGGTCAGCTGTTCACCCGGTGCCTTCGTAACCCGAAACAATACTTCGGAGCCGCTCTGGATCCCGGACAGTGTCACGACCGAGACCGCAACCAGCGCTGCCGCACAGACTGATTTAATTATGACATTCTTTTCCATCTCGCATCTCCATATCAATTTCTGTACTGACAACTACTTACGCTTCAAGTTTCCTTCCGGCCATGTAGCTGTCTGCCAGCTGCCGCTTAGTATCCTCAGCCGGTTACAATTGATTTCTGCGGGCATTTTTCAGCACATTTTCCGCAGTTTGTGCACAGTGAGTAGTCGATGCGGGCCAGGCTGCCTTCAACCGAAATGGCACCCGCTTCGCACTGCTTCGTGCAGAGTCTGCAGCCGATACAGCCGGTCTGGCAGGCGGCCTTGACATCCTTGCCCTTGTCCGGATTCATGCAGCGGACAAAGGTTTTCTGTTTGTAGGGAACGAGTTCGATCAGTTTCTTCGGGCAGGCTTTGACGCAGAGGCCGCAGCCGACGCAACTTTCGTGATCGACGGACGCGACGCCGTCTTTTACGACAATCGCGTTCTGCGGACATACCGTCGCACAGCTTCCGAAGCCGAGGCAGCCGTAGTCGCAGCTCCAGGGCTGGAGTCCCGAGAGGGACGCCGCACGGCAGTCTTTGATGCCCACATAGTTGTTTCTGACAAAGGTGTTGTCACAGCTGCCGTTGCATCTGACAAACGCCACACGTCTCTCGGCAGCTTCCGCGGAAGTCCCCATGATCGCGTTGATCTTCTCGGCGACGGGAGCGCCTCCGACCGGACAGGCGGAAGCGGATGCTTCTCCGCTCACGATGGCGGCAGCGACCGCGTCGCAGCCGGCGTAACCGCAGGCGCCGCAGTTGTTGCCGGGGAGGACTTCGCGGATCGCGGTCTCTCTCTCATCGACTTCCACATGAAATTTGTTTCCGATATAGACCAGTGCGACACCGACGACTATGCCGATCACACCGATCACAACAGTTGCAATGACAATAGCAGACATGTTCTCCTCCTCCCTTATTACAGGCCGCCAAAGCCCATGAATGCGATCGACATAAGTGCCGCGGCGAGAAGGACAACCGGAGCGCCTCTCAAGGGTCTCGGGATCGCTTCCTCGTCTACTCTCGCTCTGATGCCCGCCAGGAGTACGATCGCGATTGTGTATCCGATCGCCGTGCCGAGGCCTGCAAATACGCTCTCGATAAAGTTGTATTCATCCTGTACGTTGGTCAGGGCAACACCGAGAACCGCACAGTTGGTCGTGATCAGCGGCAGGTAGATGCCGAGTGCACGGTAGAGGCCCGGAGAGGTTTTCTTGAGGAACATCTCCACGATCTGCACCAGTGCGGCGATCACGAGGATGAAGACGATGGTCTTCATATAGTCCAGGTCGAACGGCTTCAGGACGAAGTCATACAGTAGCGAAGCCACCGCGGAGGCGATCGTCAGGACGAAGATAACCGCGCCGCCCAGAGAGGCGGAAGCCTTCATCTGCTGGGACACGCCCAGGAAGGAGCAGATTCCGAGGAACTGGTTCAGAACCACGTTATTGATCAGTGCGCAGCTGACGATAATCATAATCAGAGAAGTCATTTAGTTCTCCTCCTTTCCGCAGCCGGCAGCTGCCCTCTGGCATGTCGCGCAGCAGCCGTCGCAGCTGCTGACAAGCTTGTCGGAATTGTTCTTGATGCCGAAGGCATTGAGAACCATGATCATGATCGCGAGGACCAGGAAGGCTCCGGGAGCGTTGATGAAAATGCCGATCGGCTCCACGCCCTGCGGAAGCACGTTGTGTCCGAACACCGTTCCGGCGCCGAGCAGCTCTCTGATGAATCCGAGGATGGTCAGCGCGATCGTAAATCCGAGTCCCATGCCGATGCCGTCGAAGGCCGCCAGCGGAACCGAATTCTTGTTGGCATAGGCCTCTGCGCGGCCGAGGATGATACAGTTGACGACGATCAGCGGGATATAGATACCCAGCGCGCTGTAGAGAGACGGCAGATACGCCTCAATCAGGAGCTCCGTGATCGTCACGAGCGTCGCCACCACGACGATGTAAGCCGGGAGGCGGACTTCATCGGGAATCACCTTGCGGAGAGCCGAAATCACGACATTTGAAAGAATCAGGACGGCCGTCGTCGAGATACCCATGCCGAGACCGTTGATGGCAGCCGTGGAGACCGCCAGCGTCGGACACATGCCGAGCATCAGGACAAAGGTCGGATTCTCCTTTACCACACCGTTATAGATACGTTCAAGATATTTATTCATGTCAGCACCTCCGTCATCAGCCCGCATTTTCCTGCAGGAATGCAAGCGCAGCATTGACAGCATTGACAACCGCACCGGAAGAAATCGATGCGCCGGAAACCGAGTCGATCTCGTCGTCCGCCGTTGAGCCGCCGGCTTTGTTCAGCGTAAATCTCTCGACGTTTCTGCCGGCGAACTGATCCTTGAACTCCGGATCGCCGCAGCGCATGCCCATGCCGGCCGTTTCCGCGAGCTCCGTAAAGGCGATGCCCGTCACGGTGCCGTCTTCCAGCACACCCACTGACAGGGTGATCGTTCCGTCGAAGCCGTCATTGCTGGAACTGCTGACCACGTAGCCCATCGTGGCGCCGGAAGCGTCCTTGCCGACAATGACTTCATTGATATAAGCCTTGCCGAAATCCGTTCCGTATACGCCGCCGCCCAGAGCTTCGACAGCCGCATCGAACTTGTCGTCGTATTCAAGTGTCTCCGCTTCCGGCAGAACTTCTTCATAGGAAGCAAGCTTTGCCAGGCGCTTCTGCTCTTCGATGGTATCCTTGGTCATATTGAATACGCCCGCCAGGCCTACGCCCGCTACAAGCGTGATCACGAACAGGTTGAGAGCCGGCTTCGCCATCTTAATATTAAAGGAGGACGTCTCGCTGTCCGGAACCTGCGCATTTTTGCGGAATCCGAAGGGCAGCGGAACGATGAACTCGTCGATCAGCGGCGTCGCCAGGTTTCCGATGATGATCGCGTAGCTGACGGAGTCGGCAGCCGTCGCATAGATGCGGAAGATACCTGCCAGAAGGCCGATCAGCGCGCCGTAGAGCAGCTGGCCGTTGGTGGTGACGGGACTCGTCACGGGATCCGTCGCCATGAAGAAGGCGCCCATCACGATACCGCCTCCGAGAAGGTGGGCGACGATATACTGCGGGTTGAATCCGTGTCCGCCGAAAATGCCCACGAACAGGGCAAATACCGCCAATGTTGCCACCGGGATCTCCCATGTGATGGCGTCGATCACGAGCAGATAGAGCCCGCCGATCATGAGGGCCAGGATGGAACATCCGATGACGCCCGTCGTCGTACCTGTTCCGAGGAACATCTGCGTCAGGTTGACCGTCTTCTCGGCTCCGAGATCGACAAGCGGCGTCGCGGAGCTGACGGCATCACTGTACTGATAATTCGTCATCGTGCTGCTGAAGGAAATCAGCAGGAAGCAGCGGCCGGCCAGAGCCGGGTTCATGAAGTTCTTTCCGACGCCGCCAAAGAAGCACTTGACAAACAGAATGGCAAACATGCTTCCGAGGATCGGAATAAACAGCGGCACCGCCGGTGACAGGCACAGCGCCAGAAGGAGGCCGGTCACGACGGCACTTCCGTCCGTCACGGTGACAGGTCTCTTCGCAACGATATCAAACAGAAGTTCCGTGAGCACTGCCGTGCCGATGGAGATCAGAATCACGAGCAGCGCATTCAGTCCGAAGTGCCAGACACCCACGCAGGCTGCCGGGAGGAGTGAAATCACCACATCCATCATGACCCGTCCGGTACTCAGACGGCTTCTGGTGTGGGGACTTGAAGAGATATTATAAAGTCCGCTCATTTCTTCGCACCCTCCTTCGCCTGTTGTTCACGCTTGATCGCCATGATTTCCGCCTTTGCGACCTTGAACTCCTGGGTCAGCGGCCGCTTGGCCGGGCAGATAAACGCACAGGATCCGCAGCTGATGCACTCCAGTCCGTGCAGCTTGTTCTCATATCTGTCGTAGTCTCTCTTGGCAAATGCGGCCGACATCATCTGCGGTGTCAGTCCCATCGGACATACTCTGTTGCAGCGCCCGCAGCGTATGCAGTTTGTCTGAAGCTTCTCGGCCTCGACGACTTCATCCGTCCGGAGGAAGGTCAGCGCGTTGTTGTTCTTCTGTACCGGCACCGTGAGATTATCGAATGCGATTCCCATCATGGGGCCGCCGGCCATCATCTTGGCCGCCTGCACGCCGTCCTTAAAACCTCCGGCGTAGGTGAGCAGTTCGTTGCAGCTGACGCCGATTCTGGTCATCAGGTTGCAGGGACGTGTCACGGCATCACCCGTAATCGTCACGCCTCGCTCCATGAGCGGTGTGGATTCGCATACCGCCTGATAGATCGCGTAGATCGTGCCGACGTTTTCCACGACGCATCCCACGTCCGCGGGAAGCTGTGTGATTTTATACTCGATTCCGGCGACCACGCTGATGCAGCTGCGCTCGCCTCCCTGGGGATATTTGACGGGACATGGCTGGATGCGGATCCGGTCATGTTTCTGTGCCGCCTTCTGCATTTCAGCGATGGCTTCCGGCTTGTTGTCCTCGATGACGACGACGCCCTCGGCATTGGGGAAAAGGCGCAGCATCACATCCATTCCCTGAAGGATCTGTTCGGCCTTTGCTCTCATCAGCCTGTCGTCGCAGGTGATATAAGGTTCACACTCAGCGCCGTTGGCGATGACCCAACGGATTGCATCGGCGTTTTTCGGAGCCAGCTTGACATGCGTCGGGAAGCCCGCGCCGCCCATGCCGATGATGCCGGCATCCTTGATTTTGCCCAGGATCTCCTCATTCGTCAGAGCAGAGGGATCCCTTTTTTCGCCCACACCGGGTGCATTTTCAAAAAGGCCGTCGTTTTCAATTACAATGCAGTCCACCATGCTGCCGCCGATGGATCTTCTCTTTTCGACCGCCTTCACTTTGCCGGAGCAGGAGCTCACGACGTTGGCGGACACAAATGCCGACGCCTCGGCAATAATCTGTCCCGCTAAAACCGCGTCGCCTTTTTTGACGACGGGAGAAGCAGGTCTGCCGATATGCTGGTTGAGCGGATAGACCATCTCTTCCTTCGGCAGATAGAGCTCAAAATCGGCATCCTTCGTGAGCTCCTTATGACCGATGGGATGCACGCCGCCGCGAAATGTCCTTCTAGCCATCTTGCTTTTTATTCCCTTTCTGATTATTCGACATACTAAAATTTCTGTGTAAAATGCTTTACACAGAAACCACAGCACATTCCTCATTTTATTATATACTAAACAGGCATGCATTGAAACAATTAATTTTCAATACATGCCTGCCGCTCTTTACTCTTTTACATATTTTCCGAAGTCCCATCCCTGCTCCGCAGCGAGTGCCACAAGCTGCGCTTCGTCGGCCTCCATGGCCTCCTTCGTATCGCATGCGGCGCATGGCAGATCATGGCTCAGTGCAAACGCGATGTAGTCGACGAGATCCTTCCGGAGTTTTTCGAAATCCATGTCCATGTTTATCACCTTCCCGCCCTGCCGCGCACATCCGGCTCTTTCAGAGCAGATCTGCCATCTCCAGAATCAGTTTCTCGGACTGCTTCCACCCCAGGCAGGGATCCGTGATCGATTTGCCGTAGACGCCTTCGCCCACAGACTGTGCACCGGGCTCGATATAGCTCTCGATCATCATTCCCTTGACGAGCTTCCTGATCGGCTCCGAATGCCTCCTGCTGTGAAGCACCTCTTTGGTGATCCGGATCTGCTCGAGATACTTTTTCCCGGAATTACTGTGATTGGCGTCAATGATGACGGCCGGATTGGCCAGGCCCGAGGAAGCATACTTGTCGGCCAGGAGTTCCAGATCTTCGTAGTGGTAATTGGGTATATTATTCCCGTGCTTGTTGACTGCCCCGCGGAGCACCGCGTGTGTCAGCGGGTTGCCGTCCGTGTGCACTTGCCAGCTTCTGTAACTGAAGGTCTGCGGAGACTGGGCCGCCACGATGGAATTCAGCATTACGCTGAAGTCGCCGCTCGTCGGATTCTTCATGCCGACGGGTATATCCACGCCGCTGGCGACCATCCTGTGCAGCTGGTCCTCTACCGATCTGGCTCCGACCGCCACATATGACAGGACATCGTCCATAAAGCGGTGATTCTCCGGATACAGCATCTCATCCGCCGGAGTCAGTCCGGTCTCGCGGATCACATCGATATGCATCTTGCGGATCGCAATCAGACCGGCAAGAAGGTCGGGCTTCTTCTCCGGATCGGGCTGGTGCAGCATTCCCTTATAACCTTTGCCCGTCGTTCTCGGTTTATTGGTATAGACTCTCGGAATGACGAGGATTTTGTCCTTCACCTTTTCGGCAGCACCCGCGAGCCTGACCGTATAGTCAACAACCGCCTCCTCATTATCCGCGGAGCAGGGACCGATAATCAGAAGGAATCTGTCGCTCCTCCCCTCGAATATATCCCGGATCTCCCTGTCTCTCTGTTCCTTGACCGCGGCCAGTTCCGGGCTCACCGGATAGTCAGCCTTGACCTGCTCCGGTGCCGGAAGCTTCTTCACAAACTCGAAACTCATATTGCTTTATGTGGTACTCCTTCCAATATATCCGGCCACCATCTTATCATTCACTGCGGAGAGCGTCAATCGGATTCAGCTTTGAGGCCGTAATCGCCGGAAGAAGCCCGAACACGATCCCGATTCCCATCGAAAAGACAACCGCAATCACGCAGGCAGGCACACTGATGGCGGAGCGCGTCCGCATCACGTTTGCCAGGACTCTCGACAGGACAATTCCGCTTATGACCCCCAGCATGCCTCCGAGGGAAGTGAGCACCGCGGCTTCCGTCAGGAACTGCGCCAGGATCCTGCTGCGCTTGGCTCCGATGGCCTTCTTCAGACCGATCTCCTTCGTGCGCTCCGTGACGGAGACCAGCATGATATTCATCACGCCGATGCCGCCGACCAGGAGGGAAATGCCGGCGATCCAGATCAGCTGTCTGTTTGTATTGTTGGACAGCTTCTGCATCTCCGCGGCCCTCTTCAGGAGATCCTGCGCCTCATATTTGAAATTCGACCCAGAGCTGATCTGGCTGGTGGTCAGCGCATCCGCCACATTTTTGCCGGCGCTCGTCATCAGGTCCGTCGACTCTGCTCTCACATTGACATTCTGCGGTTCATCGAACCGGAACACGATCGGCCAGGTCTCAATCGGGATATAGACGTTTCCCGTGGAGTAATTATCATACTGGTCATAGTCCGACATGCTGGTAATATTGGGCGTCACGGTCGTGTTCTTAGAGACGATCCCGACTACAACAAAGGCATCGCCCCCGATCTCCAGCGTTTTGCCGATCGGGTTTTCGCCCGTAAACAGCGCCGAGGCAGTATCCGTGTCGATCACGGCGACCTTGTTGAAATGGACCTGGTCGAAATCGCTGAAGCCCCTGCCGTAATTCAGTGAATAATCATTGACGGAGAAATAATGTGTGTCGATCCCGTAGAGAGCACCCGTAAACGCATTGTTCTTGAAGAATACATTGCCGGGATAACTCCTGTATCTGTACAGAGAGACCTCCTTCACGCCGTCGAGCTTCTCGAGACGGGCCCTGGTCTGCTCGGAGATCACGGCCACGCCGTTCGGAACACCTTCCTCCATGCTGTACTCACTGCTGCCCCGCTTCAGGGAAACAGAGACCACGTTATTGCCGGAACCGATCAGGCTTTCCTTGATTTCTTCATTTGTTCCCTTGATCGTTGACACGATTGAGATAATCGCGGCGATACCGATGATAATACCCAGCATCGTCAGGAACGATCTCATCTTATGTCCCCAGATCCCCTGAAATGACAGTGAAATGTTCTCAACCATTATGCTTCTCCTTGTGGTCAGCCGTATTCCGTCCCGTAATCATACATTTCTTCATATGACACCGCGACCGTTTTCGCACCCTCGAAGACATCCCTGCCGTACGGGAATGCAATCGTATCCGTCAGCTTCAGTCCCTTTCTCACCTGCACGTAGGAAGAATATTCAATGGTCTTGCCCGTCACCACATTTTTCTTCTTCAGGAGGCCGTTCTCGTCCGTCACAAAGACGTAACTGGTCGCGCCGTCCGTCCGGATAAAACGCCGGTCGATAAAGAGACCCGTGTTGGACTTGGTGGAATATGTTACCTCGACATAGTCGTCGTCCCGGAGCTCCGCGCCCTCTTCGAGCCGGATTTCAGCGGGATAATAGGAGACATTGGCGTTGGAATCCCCAAAGAAATAATCATTCCCGGTCGTGGGATACTGCGAAACGGATTCGACAGTCCCGCTGTAGATTGTGTTCGTGTAATAAGACTGCACCTGGACCTGTGTCCCCTTGGGCATAGAGTCGATATCAAGTTCTCCAAGAGCGGCCGTCACGTAATAGCCTCCGCCTCCGGATACGACGACCAGGGCGCCGCCGGACGCCTTCGCCTCCTCGGGATCCCTGACATTATTCACGACACCGTCCAGCTGGGCATAGACTGCACTGTGATCCAGCTCCTGCTTCTTGTTTTTGAGATCGATTTCGGCCTTCCGCACGTCCAGCCTGGCCTGGAGAACCGCCTTCGTATAGGTCTCGATGTTCTCCGCAATCTCTTCCGCTGTATAGGAGGCCTCCCAGTCAAATTCATCTTCGGATCCGACCAGATCCCCGTCGGCGACTGCACTGGCGTCCGCCACGTCTGACTCCGTGCCTTCCCCGGTATCCGTTCCTTCTGCGCCGATTCCGTCGCCTTCGGTATCCGAGTAGCCGTAATCTCCGCCTTCATCGCCGGTATCCTCGATCGCGCCGCCGTCGTCCTCGAAACCGAACTCTCCGTCCTCTTCATCCGCGAGCGGAGCTTCACCGTCCGACTCAGTTTTTTCTCCGTTTTCGCCGTCCTCTTCCGCGCCTTCATAGAGATTTTCAAAGGTTTCCGGATTGTAGAGCCTGATCGCGACTTCCTCATCCGTCCGGAAGAGGTGCAGTCCGTAGCGGTTCAGCACAGGCGCTTCCGAGTTGTCGTCCTGATGGACCTCCAGGACAATGTAGACCTCTTCTCTCAGTTCGTCGAGGCTGACAGTACCCTCGCCCTCCTCTGCTCCGGATTCGGTCTCGTCGGTGATGACATCGCCCTCATCCGTCCCGGTTTCATCATCGCCGAAGGTAACCTCGCCGTCGCCCCCATCCGTTTCGGTTTCGTCCACGGACATACGGGGCATGCCGGCGCTGATCCGGATCGTGACAAAGGAGGCGTCGTCAGATGTGTATTCTCCGCCGCCGAAGGCATCATCGCTTACGTAGTCATCACTCGCGTAATCATCGCTGGCATAATCATCACTGGCGTAGTCATCGCTCGCGTAGTCTTCAAGGACATTTTC